>NZ_JAALDZ010000159.1:0-14320 GCF_014145125.1 Dietzia sp. CQ4
GGTCTGCCACCATAGGCGGACACGGGCCCACGCGGTCGGCACGCGCGGCACGGGAGATGGGGTGACATGAGCGGCTGGGTGATGGTTGACGTCGAGACGTCCGGGATGAGGCCGTCCGTCGACCGGGTGCTGTCGGTGGCGGCGGTGGTGATCGACGACGACGGCGAGGTGGTCGAGGAGTTCGCGACCCTGCTCAACCCCGGGGTCGACCCGGGGCCGGTCCACGTGCACGGCCTCACCCCGGCTCTGCTCGCGGGCAAACCGCGCTACGCCGACGTGGCCGCGGACCTGGCCCGGGTCCTCGACGGCCGCACCGTGGTGGCCCACAACGCCACGTTCGACGCGTCCTTCCTGGCATCGGAGGCGCGGCGGGCCGGACTCGAGCCGCCGCTGGAGCGGTTCGTGTGCACGCTGGACTTCGCGGGCCGGCTGCACCTGTCCACCGCCGACCTCAAGCTGGTGACGCTCGCCGCGCACTTCGGCGTGGAGCAGCGGGCCGCGCACGACGCCCACGACGACGCCCTGGTCCTGGCCGGGGTCTTCGCGGGGATGCTGCGGGTGGCCGCGGCCAAGGACGTGCGGCCGTCGGTGCGCGAGCTCGACGGGATGCTGGCGGACCCGGTGACCGGCTTCCTGGTCTCGCGCGTGTGGGCCGACGCCCTCGCGGCACCCAGGCTCTGGCGGCCGGCCGGGCGGCTGAAGCGAGGCGGCGGGCTGGTGCAGGGCATGGAGGTGGTCTTCACGCAGGACGTGGACCGCGACCCGGAGGAGATCGCCGGCCTCGTCGTCGACTCGGGTCTCTACCTGGCCGACCGCATCTCCTCCCGCACCTCGCTGGCCGTGTGCGACGCCCCCGGGGCGGTCCGCGGCCGCGCGGCGTTCGCCCGCAAGAAGGGGCTCGAACTGGTCCCGTTCGCCCGATTCGAGCAGATGCTCGCCGACGTGGCCCCCGGGCGGCCCGTCGCGGGCGCCCAGGCGGTGGACAGCGCGCAGGAGGCGCTCTTCTGAGGCACGACTCCTGAGGCGCGCCTCCTGACGCGCGCGTTCCGCATCGTGGGGCGCCGGTCGGGGAGGGCGCCACGGAACTGACATGATGGGCTGCGGCCCACGTCGTCGACAACAGGAGTACCGTCCCGTGCCCGCACCCCAGAACGCCGCCGCCCGCGAGGTCTACGAGAAGGAGCGGGCCCACGTCCTGACCCCGTGGTCCGCCTGGGGCGCCAGCGACCCGATGGTCGTCACCGCCGCAGAGGGCTGCCACCTCACCGACGGCGACGGCAACCGCCTGCTCGACTTCACCTCCCAGCTGGTCAACACCAACATCGGCCACCAGCACCCCGTGGTGGTCAAGGCGATCCAGGACCAGGCCGCCGAGCTGTGCACCATCAACCCCGCGCACGCCAACGCCGCCCGCGCCGAGGCCGCCCGGCTGGTCGCCGAGGTCGCACCCGCCGGCATGAACCGCGTGTTCTTCACCAACGCCGGCACCGAGGCCGTCGAGCACGCCGTCCGCATGGCGCGCCGCCACACCGGTCGGCACAAGACCCTCTCGGCGTTCCGCAGCTACCACGGCGCCACCACCACCTCGATGAACCTCACCGGCGACGCCCGCCGCTGGGCCAACGACCACGGCAACACCGGCGCCGTGCACTTCCACGCGCCCTACCTGTACCGGTCGCAGTTCTACGCCGAGAACGAGAAGCAGGAGTGCGACCGCGCGCTCGAGCACCTGGACTCGCTCATCGCGCTGGAGGGCCCGGACCACTTCGCGGCGTTGATCATCGAGTCGGTGCCCGGCACGGTCGGGATCATGGTGCCGCCGGCCGACTACCTGCGCGGTGTGCGCGAGATCTGCGACAAGTACGGGATCGTCATGATCTGCGACGAGGTCATGTCCGGCTTCGGCCGCACCGGCGCCTGGCTCGCCCTGGACAACTTCCGGTCCGGAGACGACGACTGGGCCCCCGACCTCATCACCTTTGCCAAGGGCTCCAACTCCGGTTACGTCCCGCTCGGCGGGGTGATCCTGCACGACCGGATCGCCGCCTCCTTCGAGAACACCCCCTACACCGGTGGACTGACCTACGCCGGGCACCCGCTCGCCTGCGCCTCCGTGGTGGCCACCATCAACCTGATGCGGGACGAGAAGATCGTCGAGAACGCCCGCACGATCGGCGAGGACGTGATCGGCCCGCGCCTGCGCGAGCTCGCCGAGAAGCACCCGTCGATCGGCGAGGTCCGCGGCCTGGGAGTGTTCTGGGCAGTGGAGATGGTGGCCGACCGCGAGACACGCGAGCCCCTCGCCCCCTACGGTGGGACATCGGAGGCAATGGCCAGGACCTTCGCCGCCGCCAAGTCCGACGGCGTGCTGTTGTTCATGAACTACAACCGATTCCACATCGTTCCGCCCTGCATCATCACGGCCGAGGAGGCGAACGCGGGGCTCGACGTCGTCGACCGCGCACTCGATGTGGCCGATTCCTACGTGGGGAGCTGACCGGACATGGCGCTGGTACTGGGCCTGATCGTCAACGCCGTCGCCCTGTGGGTGGCGACTCTGATCGTGCCGGGGATCTCCCTGTACGAGACCGCCGGGGACGCCGGGATCGACGCCGGCGCCATCGACAACGAGGTGAGCGTGCCGACCATCGCGGCGCTGCTCATCGTGGCCGTGGTGTTCACGCTGATCAACGCGGTGATCAAGCCGATCGTGCAGCTGCTGTCGCTGCCGCTGACCATCCTCACCCTGGGGCTGTTCCTGCTGGTGATCAACGCGCTGATGCTCATGCTCACCAGCTGGGTCACCACGACGTTCCAGCTGTTCGGTGCCGAGTACCAGGTGAGCGGGTTCTGGGCGGCGTTCTTCGGGGCGATCGTGATCGGACTGGTCAACTGGGTGCTCGGCATGGTGATCCCCACGCGCGCCCGCGACTAAGGCGCGGCCGCCCCACGGCCCGGCCATCGCACGAGAAGAGCGTTCCGCACACGTCCGCCGAGAGGCAGGTGCGCGGAACGCTCTTCCCGTTGGTGCGGCGGCCCCGGGGTCAGCTCACCTCTCGGCGGCGTACTGCCGCGGAAGCGCCCGGCCCCGCTCCGCCATGAGGTCCCGGAGCAGGTTCGGGTAGTCGGTGATGATCCCGTCGACGCCGATGTCCATGAGGTACTCCATGGTCGGAACGTTGTTCACCGTCCACGGGATGATCCTCAGCCCGTGCGAGTGCGCGCTCTGGACCATCTCCTCCGTGACGTACGCCCGGCAGGCGCTCTCGCCGACCGTGCAGCTCTGGTCCGGGTAGGTGGCGACCGGCGAATAGGCCACCACCCCGTCGATGGACGCCGCGGCGGCGACGCCGTCACCGTCGAAGTCCGCGATGTCGATCCCCCCGAGCCACGGCGAGGGAGCCCCGGAGTCGATGCCGAGGAAGTCGTGGTTCGTCAGGGCGACGAGCGGCAGGCTCGGGGCGAGCTCGTGCATCGCCATCAGTGCGCCCCAGTCGAACGACTGGACGGTGATCTGCTGCTCGAGACCCGAGTTCGTGATCTCCTCGTGCACCGCTGAGACGAACACCTCGCGCGGTGCGGTCTGGTCCGGGGCTCCGGCCTCCACCTTGGTCTCGATGTTCATTGACACCCCGTCCGGCCCGTCGGCCCCGTGGGCCTTGACGAGGTCGAACAGTTCGGAGAGGAGCATCATCCTCTCGCCCGGGTGGGTCTGCTGGTCGGGGTAACCGGGACGACGGAGCGAACCACAGTCGAGCGTCCTGACCTGCTCGAGCGTGAGCTGGTGGATGTAGTGGTCCATGTAGGGGAACAGCGGATCGCCCTCCACGACAGGCGCGGTGTCCTGACAGACGTCGGCCCGGGGGCGTCGGTCGTGCGTGACCACCACCGCGCCGTCGGCGGTGACCTGGGTATCGAGTTCCAGGGTGCTCACACCCAGTTCGAGCGCAGCCGAGAAGGCCTGCGGGGAGCTCTCGACATGAAGCCCCACGCCGCCGCGGTGTGCCTGGAGGTCGAAGTCGCGCTCTCCGGCACCGAGCGAACCGAGGACGCCGAGTGAACCCGCCGGTGCGTCGGTGCCGAGTGAGCCCGCCGTCGCCCCGCCGAGTGATCCGGTCGCCGCGGTGGCCACCGTCAAGGATGAGGCGGTAAGGAGACAGCCGAGGGCGGTGGCGCCGACCGTGAAGAGGGCACGTGTGATGAGCATGGGAACCTCGCCGGAAGTGGTGTCGGCATGCCGGGAGGAGTCCCGGGTGCCACTTGCCGGCGTGACGTTATGCGGCGCCGTCTACGGGCGGTTCGACCCGGGGTGAACGCAGGATGACGGCTGGGACAGCCCTTCGGCGGGGATCGGCCACCCTCCCGCACACGAGCCACCCCACACACGAGAAGAGCGTTCCGAACACATCGCCCGAGTGGGGGTGTTCGGAACGCTCTTCTCGATGGGAGAGGCGGGTCCGTCAGACGAGGCTCAGGAGCCGAAGACGGCCGAGGAGACCGCGTTCGGGGCCCAGCCGCGCGCGGCGGTGTCGCGGATGAACTGCATCTGCGGGTAGAACGAGTTGCCCGGGCAGGCGGTCCCGCCCCAGTCGCGGTGGCCCGAGACGGCCGGCATGTTGCGCGTGGCCCCGCCCTGCGGGTTGCGGTAGGTGATGCCGCCGCGCGGGTTGATTCCGGTGGCCGAAGCGAGGGCACGGACGCAGTCGATGGTCGCGCCCACGGCGGCGGGGGTCGGCGGCGCTCCGGTGAAGTCGCCCAGCACGCAGATGCCGATATTGCCGTTGTTGACGCCGCCCGTGTGGCCTGCGGTGACCACCGGGGGAGCGATGCCGGCGACCGGAGGCACCTGGAAGACCGGGGTCCCGCCGACGGTTCCGCCGCGGCCCTGGTAGATGCGGCCCTCCGGGTCGATGAGCAGGTGGTATCCGACGTCGCCCCAGCCCAGTGTGTTGGCGTGGTAGTTGTAGATCGCGCGCACACTGGCGGCGCGGTCCGGGCCCACGGGCGAGGCCGTGTGGTGGATCGTGATCGCCTGGGCCGGGAAGAACTGCGGTGCCCAGCGGTTCCCCGAGACGTCACCGGCGCCCCATGCCGCCCGCGGGATGATCGGCAGGCCGAGCGTTCCGACGCTGCCCAGGCTGTAGTTGCGCGGTGCAGCCCGGCCGTCGTCGAACGCGGTGGCACGGGCGCCGGCGGGAGCGTCGACCTCGTAACCCACGGACCCCTGCGGCGCGGCGACGAGATCGGACGCGGGAGTGCTGCCGCTGTCCGGGGCGGAGTCCATCGCCTCGAGCGGGAGCCAGTCGCCCACCGAGCCGTCGGGGAACGCGAACCGGATCCGGCCGGCGATCTCCTCGGCGCTGGGGAAAGTGACCCCCACGTAGCCGAGAGGGCCGTTCGGCTGGATCATCCCGCTGCCGGTCGGGACCGACTTGAGCAGGTCCTGGGCCATGCCGAGGGAACCGGTGTCGAACGGGTTGGCCCCGGCGAGGGGGCCACGGACGGAGGAGGCGACTGCGACGCCCACCCCGACTGACGCGGCGGTGAGAAACCCACGGCGTGAAACGGGCATAAGGGTGTACTCCAGACTTGTACTGCAGAAACTGACGCCTGGCATATCGGCGCGATCGACGGCCACATTACGCGCTCGACGTAACCAAATCGAGACCTGCGTTACCGAAGTGATACATGTGGCGAGTGAGGTTCATGAGGCGTATCCGGAGCCTCCACTAGGGGGAATCGGCGGGCCCGACGCCGGGCCACGGGCCTACTCGGTCGCCGTCACGGGCGCCCGGGCCCCACTTGGTCGCCGATCACGCGCGCCCGGGCCCCACTCGGTCGCCGGTCACGCGCGCCCGCGGGCCGCCCCGCCCAACGAGAAGAGCGTCCCGCACACCCCGCTCTCGGGCGATGTGTGCGGAACGCTCTTCTCGACGGGGCCGGCCCCCGGGGGGAGCAACCCCCAGGCGTCAGGGGGCCCAGGTCCGGGCGCCCACGGTGCTGCCCACCGTCTCGTCGGGGACCACGGCCTCGTCGGCGTACGCGCGGTTCACGGCCGAGACCACGGCGCGCAGTGTCGCGGTGGTGATGGAACCGGCCCGGCCGACGCCCCAGAACACCCGGTTGCCGAACTGCACCTCGACGTACGCCGCCGCGGTGGCGTCGTCGCCGGCGGTCATGGCGTGCTCCGAGTAGTCGAGGATGCGCACCTCGTCGTCGAACATCTCGTTGAGCGCGGCGACGAACGCCGCCAGGGGGCCGTTACCGGACCCCGTCAGCTCCTTGGTCTCGCCCTTCCACTTGACCACGGCGTCGATCGAGTCCACGCCGTCGTCGGTCTCGGCCGGGTCGAGCTGCTGGGAGATCCGCTCCATGGGGGAGACGCGGTCCAGGTACTCGAGGGTGAAGATGTCCCACATCTGCTTGGGCGTGACCTCGCCACCCTCGGAGTCGGTGACGTTCTGCACCAGCGCGGAGAACTCCATCTGCAGGCGCCGCGGCAGCTGCAGGCCGTAGTCGCTCTTCATGATGTAGGCGACGCCGCCCTTGCCGGACTGCGAGTTCACGCGGATCACGGCCTCGTAGGTGCGGCCCTCGTCCTTGGGGTCCACGGGCAGGTAGGGGACCTCCCACGTGATGTCGGTGATGTCCTCGCCCCGCGCGTCGGCCTCGACCTGCAGTGCGTCGAAGCCCTTGTTGATCGCGTCCTGGTGCGAGCCCGAGAAGGCGGTGAAGACCAGGTCGCCGCCGTAGGGGTGACGCTCGGGTACGCGCAGCTGGTTGGCGTACTCGACGGTGCGGCGGATCTCGTCCATGTCCGAGAAGTTGATCTGCGGGTCGACGCCGCGGGTGAGCAGGTTCATGCCCAGCGTCACCAGGCAGACGTTGCCGGTGCGCTCGCCGTTGCCGAACAGGCATCCCTCGATGCGGTCGGCGCCGGCCTGGAAGGCCAGCTCGGCGGCGGCCACGCCGGTGCCACGGTCGTTGTGCGGGTGCAGCGACAGGATCGTGGAGTCGCGGCGCGCCAGATTGCGGTGCATCCACTCGATCTGGTCGGCGTACACGTTGGGCGTGGCCATCTCGACCGTCGCGGGCAGGTTGAGGATGATCGGGTTCTCCGGAGTGGCGCCCACGACCTCGGTGACGGCGTCGCAGACCTCCTTGGAGAACGCGAGCTCGGTGCCGGTGAACGACTCGGGCGAGTACTCCCAGCGCCAGTTGGTGTCCGGGTAGTCCTTCGCGATGGCGGTCACCAGCTCGGCGGCGTCGGTGGCGATCTTCTTGATCGCGTCGCGGTCCTTACGGAACACGACCTTGCGCTGCAGGATCGAGGTGGAGTTGTAGAAGTGCACGATCACGTTGGACGCGCCTTCGCACGCCTCGAACGTGCGGCGGATCAGGTCCTCCCGGCACTGCACCAGCACCTGGATGGTGACGTCGGAGGGGATCGCCTCGTCCTCGATGATCTCGCGGACGAAGTCGTAGTCGGTCTGCGAGGCAGACGGGAACCCGACCTCGATCTCCTTGTAGCCCATGCGGACCAGCAGTTCGAACATCCGGCGCTTGCGGGCCGGGCTCATGGGGTCGATCAGCGCCTGGTTGCCGTCGCGCAGATCCACGGCGCACCACTGGGGCGCGTGGGTGATGACCTTGTCCGGCCAGGTGCGGTCGGGCAGCGAGACGTCCTCGACCTCCTCCGCGAAGGGCCGGTACCGGTGGGCCGGCATCGAGGAGCCCTTCTGTCGGTTCCACGACGGTTGGTCGGGGCGTCCGGGCTTGGAGGGGGGAGTGATGGTCGACGACGACGAGACGAATGCGTCAGCGGGATTCATTGCGGGGCTCTACTTCCGTGGATTCGATCTGTGGGGATCGGACCGGCGCGACGAGATCCCGCGACGGGGAGCCGGTCCGCCTCAGCGGGCCCCGCCGCGGCACCCAAGAAGGAGCACGCGCTGCATGGCGGTCACGATACACGGTTCCGCGGGGTCTCACGGAATCGGGATGACGAAGGTCGTGGACCCCGTGGTCGCCTCCGGCGGGGAGAGCGGGGAGTCGGCGCCCAGCTCCTGGTCGTGGTGCATCGACCCCCACAGCCTGCGACAGCCGGCCTCCTCGGCGATGCCGAGCGCCTTGTCCACCAGTTGATGGGCGATCCCGCGGCCACGCAGCGGTTCGCTCACCCGGATCCCGTAGACGAACAGGTCCGGGCTGGCGCCCAGGTAGCCGGTCTCCACCGCCACCAACATGCCCACCGGGACCTCGTCCTGCAGCGCCAGCAACAGCAGGTTGGATCCGTTGTCGAGGAAGTCCCGGGTCCACTCCGCGGTGGGCGGGTAGCTGAACAGGTCGTCGGCGGTCAGCACCAGGTCGAGGTCGCCGCGCGAGGCGCGACGGATCACGAGCTCCGGTTGCTCCGGCGAGGTCATCTGTTCAGTGTGACAAATACGCGGGCGGTCCGGTGCACGTGAGTGACGGCCGGGTGCGACCGGTACCTCGTCGTCATCGGTTGGCGATCATCCAGTCGATCCAACCGTTCTGGAACGGGACCGACTCGTACCAGGCCGGATTGGTGCCGTCGGGCTGGCGTCGTGCGTGGTCGGAACCGGAATGGATGCCCACCAGCAGGTCGCCGTGGAAAACGGGCCCGCCGGAGTCCCCGGCCCCGTATCCGCCCTGGATGGTGTGGGACCGGCCGATGCGGGATCCGCCCCGCGGCTCCATCCGCTCGAGGCGGGTGAGTCCGGTGCGCAGCTCCGCGGCGCGCTGACCGCCGGGCGAGGTGGCTCCGAAGCCGTGGAACCGCAGCACGTCGCCGGCCACGGGGTCCCTGCCCGCGCGCTTGACGGACGGGGACGGCGCCGGATGTGCGAGCTTGAGCAGCATGACGTCCCCGGCGGGTGCGTGGTAGGCGGCGACGGGGGTGTGGCGCCCGATGCTGCCGGTCTCGAGGGATCCGAACGCCCCGACGATCTGGGGGGTGGCGAGCGAGGCGGTCTCGGCGAACCCGCCCGGGACGGTCGCCCCGTTGCCGAATCCCAGGGTGTACGCGTTCGGGTTGGCGGGGCCGCAGTGTCTGGCCGTCGCCACCCAGTACGGGGCCACCACCACTCCGGAGCAGGGGGTGCCGGGGATGCCGCTGAACGTCGTGATCTGGACGGCCCAGGGCGCCGGCCCGGAGGGGGTGCCGTTGACCACGGCCCCGGCCGTGGGCGCGGAGACGGCGAGCGGGGCGATGACCGCGGCGACCGAGGCGAGCGTCGTCGCCACGAGGCGGGACGTGCGGCGTGACCCCCGGTGGGTGTCACGGCGGGAATCACGGCGGGAATCTCGGCCGCCCTGCTCGGCGCGGCTGTTACTCAAGGTGCCGCTGGGGCGGGTGAGACGCATGAGGCTCAGCGTAAGCGATGGGATCGAGGTGCGCTGCCGCTCGGGGTGGGTCCTCATGGCTCTGGAATCGCGGCCCACCCGGCCCGCGTTACCCGGGACCCACCCGGCCCGCCTCACCCGCAGCCCACCCGGCCCGCCTCACCCGCAGCCCACCTCGTCCGCGTCACCCCGGGACCGACTGGGTCTCCTGGTCGACCTCCTTGTTGGCCAACCGCACGGTCGCCACCACCATCAGGACGAGGGTCGCGGCCAGGATCGCCAGCTCGGGGCCGTCGACGGTGAACCACTCGCCCAGGACCACCACCCCCAGTCCCAGCGCGACGACGGGCGTGGTGACCGTGGAGGCGGGCACCGCCTGGTGCACGGCTCCGGCAGAGAACGACATCTGCTGCAGCGTCAGCGCGATCACCGCCGCCGCCACCAGTCCGTACACCTCGCCCGTGGTGAACACCTCGAGCAACCCGCCCGAGTACCACCGGTCGGCGACACCCTTGGTGAGCAGCGCGACGTAGGCGAACGCGAGACCGCCGGCGACACCCAGGAGCAGCGCGCGGTTGCCGTTGCGGCGTCGGTTCCGGGACAGGCGCAGCAGCACGGCGATGACGGCGAGCCCGGCCGCGCACGCGAGCGCCCACTCGTACCAGGGCGGGTGCGCGTCGCCTCCCGTCGGTCGCCCGTAGATCACCAGGACGACCACGCATCCCGCCAGGACGTACCCCCAGAACAGCTCGGTCTTGGTCACCCGCCGGCCCGTCACCCACGCTCCGAGCGGGAGCGCGAAGGTCAGTGAGAGGACGGTGATGGTCTGCACGAGGATGAGCGAGCCGAACGCCAGCGCCACACCCTGGAAGGCGAATCCGGCCAGGCTGATCGCCATGCCCGACCACCAGTACCTGCTGGCCAGAACGCCGAAGCGACCCTCGAGCCGACCCCCGGCGCGGTCCTTCGTGCGGTGCCGCATCACGGTGCCGAAGGCCTGGCTGAGGGCGGAGGCGAGGGCCAGGAGGACGGCCAACCATGTTTCAGTCATCGATGATGAGTAAACACCTCCCGTAATGTAGGGCTGCGTTAAGCCGATCAACACCGGAAGGGTGTGACCGCGTGGCACTCGTAGTGCAGAAGTACGGCGGCTCCTCCGTGGAGTCCGCAGAACGTATCCGTCGGGTGGCCGAACGGATCGTCGAGACCAGGAAGGCGGGTAACGACGTCGTCGTCGTCGCCTCCGCGATGGGGGACACGACCGACGAGTTGTTGGACCTGGCGGACCAGGTCTGCCCGGCGCCCCCGCAGCGCGAGATGGACATGCTGCTGACCTCGGGCGAGAGGATCTCCAACGCGCTGTTGGCCATGGCCATCAGTTCGTTCGGGATGGAGGCGTACTCGTTCACCGGCTCGCAGGCCGGGATCATCACCACCACCAAGCACGGCGACAGCCGGATCATCGACATCACACCGGGGCGGGTCCGCGACGCCCTGGACCAGGGCAAGATCGCTCTGGTCGCCGGGTTCCAGGGTGTGTCCCGGGAGACCCGCGACGTCACGACCCTGGGTCGTGGCGGTTCGGACACCACCGCGGTGGCCATGGCGTCCGCGTTGGGCGCCGACGTCTGCGAGATCTACTCGGACGTCGACGGCATCTACACCGCCGACCCCCGGATCGTCCCCGACGCCCGCAAGCTCGACACCATCTCGTACGAGGAGATGCTGGAGATGGCGGCCGTCGGTTCGAAGATCCTCAACCTGCGGAGCGTCGAGTTCGCCCGCCGGTACCACGTGCCCCTGCGCGTGCGCTCGTCGTATTCGACCAACCCGGGCACGCTCGTGGCCGGAAAAGTGGAGGACATCCCCGTGGAAGACGCAGTCCTGACCGGAGTCGCTCACGACGCCTCGGAGGCCAAGATCACGGTCGTCGGGATCCCGGACCAGCCCGGGTACGCCGCCAAGATCTTCCGCGTGGTGGCCGACGCCGAGATCAACATCGACATGGTCCTGCAGAACGTCTCCAAGGCGGAGGGCAAGACCGACATTACCTTCACCTGCCCACGTGAGGTCGGGGCCAGGGCCGTCGAGGTGCTCTCGCAGGCCAAGGACGACCTCGGGATCGACCAGGTGCTCTACGACGACAACGTCGGCAAGGTCTCCCTGGTCGGCGCCGGCATGAAGTCGCATCCGGGCGTCACCGCGACGTTCTGCGAGTCGCTGTCCGAGGCCGGGGTCAACATCGAGCTCATCTCCACCTCGGAGATCCGCATCTCGGCACTGGTCCGCGAGGACGAGCTCCCCGAGAGCGTCCGCGCCCTGCATGCCGCGTTCGAGCTCGGCGGCGAGGAGGAGGCCCAGGTCTACGCCGGCACCGGCCGCTGACCCGAGCCCCTACACCCCCACCTCGAGAAGACAGTTCCGCACACATCGCCCGAGAGCGAGTGTGCGGAACTGTCTTTTCGTCGGCGTACTGCCGTCAGCCGCCGCACCGCCGTGAGTCGGCGTACTGCCGTCAGTCGGCGCACCGCCGTGAGTCGGCGCACCGCCGTCAGCCGCCGCGCTCGCGGACGCCGGCCCGGATGTCGGCGGCGGTCGCCTGCGCGTCGCGGGTGACCATCGTGGTGGTGAGGGGGTAGACCAGCCATCCCGCGCGACGGAGTCGGTTCCAGCGGGTGAGGTCCTTGGCATGTTGCGCCGGGTCGCGGTGGTACTCGCCGTCGTACTCGACGCCGACCTTGAGGTCCCGGCGCCCGAGGTCGAGGTGATAAGGAAGGCCGGGCACGGGGACCTGCGTCTCGAACCCCGTGAGACCGTGATTCATCAGGAACAGCCGGGTCCGGGTCTCCCACGGTGACTGGGCGCCGATGTCACACAGGTCGAGCGCCGCCAGGACCTGGCGTTTTCCGGGGATCCGTCGGGGGTTCATCGCGAGCGGCCGGACGTCGCGCTCCGGGTCGACGCCGATGGACGGACCCGCATCCAGCGCGCAGACGGCGTCCGTCAGGTCACCCCGCCGCGCGATGTCGAACAGCGCCCATGCGGGGCTCGCGGCCAGGCCGGCACCCGCGGTTCCGGTCAGGTGGCACACGTGTTCCCGTGGGATCGTGTACTGGCGGCCGATCATGCCGGGCCGACGTACCCGCGTCGAGCCGGCGGCGAACTCGTCGGGGTAGTCCCGCGGCGGGAACGGGTGGCCGTGTGCGTCGGCGGCCAGCCAGCCGGTCGCGATCGCGCCGGGGTACAGCGCGGTGATCGCCGTGATCCGGGTGAGCGGGTGGTTGCGGTCGGCGGTGCGCGGGACCCACAGGCCTCGGTGGTGCGGGACGAGGCCGCTGGAGTGCAGGCGCCGCCCGCGTTCGGGGACGAGGTCGCGGGTGCGGCGGGGAGACGGGTCGGGGCGCATGGGGCAAGCGTCGACGACGACGAGCGTGGCATCCCTCGTCCATCCCGCGATTTCGGCATCGTCTGTGGAGACGGGCGGCCCTGTGGAGCATCGGACCCGCCGGCCCTGTGGAGTATCGGACCCGCCGGCCCTGTGGGGCATCGGACCCGCCGGCCCGTCGAAAAGAGCGTTTCGCGCACCTCCCTTTCGGCCGATGTGAGCCGAACAGACTTCTCGTTGGTCGGCGATGGCGAGGTGGGGCGTGGGCTGCGGAATCGCGGGGGCGGTGTGACGAGAGTCGCTGGAGGGCCTTCGCACGGCCGGTAGACTGGGCCATCATCGGCCGACCCGAGCGCAGGGTGGAGCTCCCACCCGCGGGCGGCCGACACCAGAGCCCCCACGGGCCGCCGAGCACACCAGGAGATGACCTCACAGATGACCACTGTCGCCGTAGTCGGAGCCACGGGCCAGGTGGGGCGCGTGATGCGCGCCCTGCTGGAGGAGCGGGAGTTCCCGGCCGACGAGGTGCGGTTCTTCGCCTCCGCGCGGTCGGCGGGCACCACGCTGCCGTTCCGTGGCGAGGACATCGTGGTCGAGGACACCGCCGCGACCACCGACGAGGAGCTCGCGGGCATCGACATCGCCCTGTTCTCGGCCGGGGGCACGATGTCCAAGGAGCAGGCGCCGAGGTTCGCGGCGGCCGGCGCCGTCGTCGTCGACAATTCCAGCGCCTGGCGCAAGGACCCCGACGTCCCGCTGATCGTCTCCGAGGTCAACCCCGAGGCCGCGCAGAACCCGCCCAAGGGCATCATCGCCAACCCCAACTGCACCACCATGGCCGCGATGCCGGTCCTCAAGGTGCTCCACGACGCGGCCGGGCTCAAGCGGCTCGTCGTCTCCACCTACCAGGCCGTGTCCGGGTCGGGTCTCGCCGGCGTCGACGCGCTCAACGACCAGGTGACCGGCAACATCGGCGCGGGCCACGAGCTCGTGCACGACGGGCGGGCGCTGAGCGTGGACGACACTGGGCCGTACGTGGCGCCGATCGCGTTCAACGTCCTGCCGATGGCGGGCGCGCTGGTCGACGACGGGTCCGAGGAGACCGACGAGGAGCAGAAGCTGCGCAACGAGTCGCGCAAGATCCTCGGGCTGCCGGAGCTTCGCGTGGCCGGCACTTGCGTGCGCGTGCCGGTGTTCACCGGTCACACGCTGAGCATCAACGCCGAGTTCGAGCGGGACATCACCCCGGAGCAGGCGCGCGAGCTGCTGTCGGAGGCGGCCGGCGTCAAGGTCGTGGACGTGCCTACCCCGCTGGACGCCGCGGGCATCGACGAGTCGCTGGTGGGCCGCATCCGCAAGGACCAGTCGATCGAGGGCAGCAGGGGCCTGAACCTCATGGTGGCGGGCGACAACCTGCGCAAGGGCGCCGCGCTCAACACCATCCAGATCGCGGAGTTGCTGGTCAAGTAGCGCGCCCGCTGCGGGGCGGGGGTTCCCACGTCCGCCGCACGCCCGCTGTCCGCCGCTCGTCCGCCCGCCCGACGCACGCCGGCCGTGCGCCCGACGTGC
>NZ_JAALDZ010000015.1:0-28088 GCF_014145125.1 Dietzia sp. CQ4
CGGGTCCGGCGCTGGTACTCGTGGACCAACCCGGGCCAGTTGGTGGTGACCCTTCCGGAGTCCACCCTGTACCAGGAGTCGCACCCGCTCCAGACCGAGTCGTCGAGGCGTCGCAGGATCTCGGCGTCGTAGGCGTCGTCGACCTCACGTCGCACCTCGAGTGCCACGGGCCGCTCAGCCCGGGCCAGATCCTCGACGATCTGACGGATGTACCGGGCCTGCTGTTCCATCATGAGGATGATCGAGCTGCTGCCGAGGTTGGTGTTGGGGCCGTAGACCAGGAACATGTTGGGAAAGCCCGGGACGGCCATCCCGAGGTACGCCCGTGCGCCCTCGCGCCACTGCTCGTGCAGATCCCGGCCCCCGCGCCCCCGCACGGTGATGGGCGCGAGGAACTCGGTGGCCTTGAAGCCGGTGCCGTAGACGATGACGTCGGCGGGGTGCAGACGTCCGTCGGATGTGACGATCCCGTCGGGGACGACCTCGGCGACGCCGTCGGTCACCACGTCGACGTCCGGCTGGGCGAGCGCGCGGTACCACTCGTTGCTGAACAGCATCCGTTTGCACCCGATCGGTTCCGTGGGGGTGAGTGCGGCGCGCAACTCCGGGTCCCGGACGGTCAGCCTGAGGTTGGCCTTGGCCAGCCCGCTGAGGATCCGCGCCAGTGGACGAGCGGAGGTCAGGGCCAGGCCGATGGCCTCCGTGGTCTCCCAGATCGCCCCGCGCATCGCGGGGACGAGGCCGGGGACACGGGCGAACGCGGTGTGGTGCGCGTCGGTGTAGGCCCGGTCGGGCTTGGGAACCACCCACGGCGCCGAGCGCTGGTAGACCGTCACGTGGGACGCGGCCTCACGGATCCGGGGGACGAACTGGATCGCCGAGGCTCCGGTACCGAGCACCGCGACCCGCTTGCCGGTGAGATCCACATCGTGCCGCCACCGGGCGGAGTGGAACGAGGGGCCCGCGAAGGAGTCCAACCCGGGGATGTTCGGGTAGGCCGGCCTGGACAGCTGGCCGATCGCGGGGACCAGCACGTCAGCCTCGAACGACTCGCCGGAGGCGGTGAGCACCGTCCACGTGGCGGTGTCCTCGTCGAAGGTGGCCGAGGTCACCTCGATCCCCGTGCGCACCTTGTCCCGTAGGCCGTACCGGTCCGCCGTCTCGCGGATGTAGGACAGGATGTCCGGCTGCTCGGCGTAGCGGCGGCCCCAGTCCGTCTTGCGGTGGAACGAGTACGAGTACAGGTTCGACGGCACGTCACAGGCCGCTCCCGGGTAGGTGTTGTCCCGCCACACCCCGCCCACGTCGTCGGCCTTCTCCAGGATCGTCACGTCCGCGAGGTCGTCTCGGGTGAGTTCGTAGGCGGCGCCGAGGCCACCGAATCCGGCGCCGATGATGAGGACGCGCGGGCGCCGTCGGGTGCTGTTCGTGGGTGAGGCGGAGGAAGTCATGGTGCGACCGTATGGGGTCGGCCCGGCGTGGCCACAGACTTTCCCGGACGAATAACCCATAATTCCGGCCATGACCTCCTGGGACCGCCCCGCGGTAGCGCACTGGGACTTCCCGCGTTCTGCCACCGGGATCGGTGTGCTCGTCGAGGCCGGGGGCGCACTCGGCGTGGAGGCGGGGACCATCCTGCGCGGGGTCGGTCTCAGTCCCGCCGAGCTCGCGACCCCCGATCTGCTGGTGGCCCCGGCGCAGGAGCTCGCCGCGATCCGCAACCTGTGCGCCGCCGCGGGTGACCGCCCCGCGCTCGCCGCGGAAGTCGGGGCCGCCTATCGGTTGACGACCTTCGGGATCCTCGGATACGCCCTGTTGTCCAGCCCCACCCTCCGCGACGTGATCGCCATGACACTGCGCTTCATCGATCTGAGCTACATCTTCAGCGCGTTCGGTGTGGAGGCGACCGGCGACCGGATCGTCGTCCGGCTGGGGGGAGCCGCCCTCCCGGAGGACGTCCGCGAGTTCCTCGTGGATCGGGATCTCTTCGCGATCGACTCCGTTCTCCGGGACCTCGTCCCCGGCGGCCTGCCCTTCACCGAGGTCACGTTCGCCGGTGGGCGCACCGACGAGACCCTCGCCGCCTACGGCGAGCGGCTGGGCACGGTGCCGTCATCGCCCGGTGGTGGCGACGGGGTCACGGCGGTCTTCGACGCCGTCCACCTCGACCGACCCCTCCCGCAGGGCAGTGCCGGGGCGGTGGCCATGGCCGAGGCGCTCTGCCGGGACCTCGCCGCCACCCGCCGGACCCGCGGGCCGGTGAGCAGCCGTGTCCGCGTCGAGATCACCGGGAGTCTCTCCCAGGGGGCACCCATGCCCTCCGTGGCGGCCGCACTGGGGATGAGTCCCCGGACGCTGCGGAGGCGGCTGGCGGACGAGGGCACCTCGTACCAGCGCCTGCTGGGCGACGTCCGGGTCGAGTTGGCGGAGCGGATGCTGGCCACCGGTCTGCTCTCGGTCGAGGACGTCGCGATCCGCCTGGGATACGCCGAGGCGTCGAGCTTCATCCACGCGTTCCGGCGCCTCACCGGCACCACGCCACACCAGGCCTCCGTCGCCTCGCGGACCCGGACCTCGGCGGCGCCGCGGGCCTGATGTGCCGGGTGAGACCCGGACGTGGGATGATCGGCGGCGTGCTGAAGTGGACCACCGCCGGAGAATCGCATGGCCAGGCCCTAGTGACGATCGTCGAGGGCGTCATCGCGGGGGTCGAGGTGACGAGCGAGCAGATCGCCTCGCAGCTCGCCCGCCGCCGCCTGGGCTACGGCCGCGGCGCCCGGATGAAGTTCGAGGCCGACGCGGTGAGGGTGCTCGCGGGCGTCCGGCACGGTCGCACCATGGGCTCGCCCATCGCGATCGAGGTCGGTAACACCGAGTGGCCCAAGTGGGAACAGATCATGTCGGCGGATCCCGTCGAGCCCGACGCGATCGAGGACAAGGCCCGCGCGGCCGCGCTCACCCGACCGCGCCCGGGCCACGCCGACTTCGCCGGCATGTTGAAGTACGACTTCGACGACGCCCGGATGGTCCTGGAGCGCGCGAGCGCCCGCGAGACCGCTGCCAGGGTCGCCGCCGGGACGGTCGCCCGCGCGCTGCTGCGTGAGGTCCTGGGTGTCGAGGTCCTCTCGCACGTGATCTCGATCGGCGCCTCCGAGCCCTACACCGGACCCGAGCCCACGTTCGCCGACCTGCCGGCCATCGACGACAGTCCCGTGCGCGCGTTCGACGCGGCGAGCGGGGACCTGATGATCGCCGAGATCGAGGCCGCCAAGAAGGCCGGCGACACGCTCGGAGGCGTGGTCGAGGTGGTGGTCCACGGTCTGCCCATCGGACTCGGTTCGCACGTGTCCGGCGAGGAGCGCCTCGACGCCCAACTGGCGGGGGCCCTCATGGGGATCCAGGCGATCAAGGGGGTCGAGGTCGGCGACGGTTTCGAGACCGCCCGTCGACGGGGAAGCGTGGCGCACGACGAGATGGTGCGCGGAGCGGACGGAGTGGGACGTCGGAGCAACCGTGCCGGTGGACTCGAAGGGGGGATGACCAACGGTCAGCCCCTCCGGGTCCGCGCCGCCATGAAGCCCATCTCCACCGTCCCCCGCGCGCTGAGCACGGTCGACATGGCCGACGGGTCGGGCGCCACCGCCATCCACCAGCGCTCCGACGTGTGCGCGGTCCCCGCTGCCGGAGTGGTCGCGGAATCGATGGTCGCGCTGGTCCTGGCACGGTCCGTCCTGCAGAAGTTCGGCGGGGACTCGGTGTCGGAGACCCGACGCAACGCGCAGGGCTACCTCGACGCCGTGGCGGCGAGACTGGACTGGGACTCGGATCCGGCATGAGCGACCCGGCACGGCCGGTCGCCGTCCTGGTGGGTCCGCCGGGTGCCGGCAAGACGACGATCGGACGCAAGCTCGCCCGGAGGCTCGACGTGCCGTTCCGTGACGCCGATCAGATGATCGAGGAGTCCGAAAGGCGGTCGATCCCCGAGATCTTCGCGGACGACGGTGAACCCGCGTTCCGCGCGATCGAGGAGAAGGTCGTGGGGGAGGCGCTCGCGTCCTTCGACGGTGTCCTGTCGCTGGGGGGCGGGGCGGTGCTCTCGGCCACCACCCGCGCACGGCTCCGTGGTCACCGCGTGATCCATCTGACGATCGGGGTGGCCGAGGGTGTTCGGCGGTCGCGCGGTCCGGGCCGTCCTCTCCTCGCGGGCGGGGACGCGACGGCGCGCTACCAGGCGTTGCTGACCGAGCGGTCACCGCTGTACCGCGAGGTGGCGTGGTCGACGGTGAGCACGGAACGCCGGAGTTCGGGCAAGGTGGTGACGGAGATCGTCGACAGGCTCGAGTCCGGTGACCCGCACGCCCGGGGCACAGGGGACCGATCGTGAGTCGGGCGAGAGACGGGTACGAGCGTGAGTAGTCGAGCGATGAGCGGGAGTCCATCATGAACCGAGACCGGAACGACACCGACCCCGTGGTGGTGGAGGTGCGGTCCGCCGATCCGTACCCGGTGGTGATCGGCCGTGGACTGCTGCCGGAGATCCTCGAGGCGTGTTCGACGTCGCGCAACCTGGCGATCTTCCACCAGCCTCCGTTGACCCAGACCGCCGAGGCCCTGCGCGAGCAGCTCGCCGAGGCCGGCGTCAACGCGCACCGCGTGGAGATCCCCGACGCCGAGGCCGGCAAGGATCTGGCAGTGGCGGGGTACTGCTGGGACGTCCTCGGCAAGATCGGGTTGGGCCGCAAGGACACCGTGGTGAGCCTGGGCGGCGGGGCGGCGACGGACCTCGCCGGCTTCGTGGCCGCCACCTGGATGCGCGGGGTCCGCGTGATCCACATCCCCACCACGCTGCTCGCGATGGTGGACGCCGCCGTCGGTGGTAAGACCGGGATCAACACCGACGCGGGCAAGAACCTGGTGGGCAGCTTCCACGAGCCGGCCGCCGTCTTCGTCGACACCGCGACACTCGAATCGGTTCCGCGCAACGAGCTGATCTCCGGGATGGCGGAGGTGGTCAAGTGCGGCTTCATCGCCGACCCCGCGATCCTCGATCTCATCGAGGCCGACCCGCAGGCGGCGCTCGACCCGACAGGGGAGACGATCTTCGAGCTCATCCGCCGGAGCATCCAGGTCAAGGCCGACGTGGTGGGCCGGGACCTCAGGGAGTCCGGTCCCCGGGAGAACCTCAACTACGGACACACCCTCGGCCACGCGGTCGAGCGGCGTGAGCAGTACCGCTGGCGGCACGGGGCGGCCGTGAGCGTGGGGATGTGCTTCGTGGCCGAGCTGGCCCGCCTGGCCGGTCGTCTGGACGACGCGACGGCCGACCGTCACGCGTCGATCCTGTCCTCTCTCGGCCTACCCACCGGATACCACGACGACGCGTTCCCGCGGTTGCTCGAGCTGATGGCGGGGGACAAGAAGAACCACTCCGGCTTCCTCCGGTTGGTGGTCCTCGACGGACTGGCCCGGCCGGCGCGCATGGAGGCCCCCGACCCGTCCCTGATGACGGCGGCCTACGCCGCGATCTCCGAGGGGAACAAGCCCAGCGGCGGCGGGGTCCTGCTGTGAACGACCGCCTGGCGGCCCGTCGACGTGCGGTCGCCTCCGCGACCGCCGAGGCGGGAGCCGGTGCGCTCCTGGTCACCGACCCACGGAACATCGCCTACCTCACCGGGTTCCGCGGATCCGGTGGGGCCGTCCTCGTGGAGGACGACGGCGAGGCGGTCCTGTGCACGGACTCGCGGTACGAGCTCCAGGTTGTCGAGCAGGCCCCTGATGTCGGGCACGTGATCTCGCGGGACTACGTCGCCGGGGTGCTCGGACGTCGCCGGGGTCCCGCGGACGCCCCGCTCGCGGTGGAGGCGGACGACCTGACCCTGTCCGCGGCGTCCGCCCTGCGCGGTGTTCTCGAGAAGATCGGGGCCGCCGGGACACAGGTCGTCGAGACCAGCGGGCTCGTGGAGCAGGTCAGGCGGGCGAAGGACCCGGTCGAGATCGGACTCATCGAGCGTGCCTGCCGGGTCGTGGACGAGTCATGGAACCATCTGCTGGCCCACGGCCTGCTCGCCGTGAACCGCAGCGAGCGGGAGGTCGCCGCGGATCTCGAACACGCGATGCGACGGGCCGGCTCCGACGGGGTGGCGTTCGACACCATCGTCGCCTCGGGCCCCAACGGTGCGCACCCGCACCATGTCCCGGGGGACAGGCTGCTCGCCGCCGGTGATCTCGTCGTGGTGGACTTCGGAGCGACGGTGTCGGGATACGCGTCCGACTGCACCCGCACCGTCGCCCTGGGCGGCGCTGCCGACCGACTCCTCGACGCCTACGAGGTCGTCAGACGCGCCCAGCTCGCCGGGGTGGCGGCGGTCCGGGCGGGACTGGCCTGCTCGGAGCTCGACGCGGTGAGTCGGGGCATCATCGCCGACGCCGGGTTCGACGGGTACTTCGGCCACTCGCTGGGACACGGGGTGGGGTTGGACGTCCATGAAGCGCCCGCGGTGTCGAGCAGGTCCGCGAGTACACTGTCCGACGGCGATGTGATCACCATCGAGCCGGGGATCTACCTCCCCGGCCTCGGAGGGATCCGAATCGAGGACACCGTGGCCGTCACCGGCGGGGGCGGTAGGTCCCTGACCACCACGTCGACGGCGCTCAGCGTGCTCTGAGCAGCCGTCCCACAGAACATGCGCGCGGCGCCGGTCCCCGGCCGCCCGCCGACGACTCGCGAAGGAGAACGACCATGGCGTCCACCGCCGACTTCAAGAACGGCCTCGTCCTCAAGGAGGAGGGCAACCTGTGGCAGATCCAGGAGTTCCAGCACGTCAAGCCGGGTAAGGGTCCCGCCTTCGTCCGCACCAAGATCAAGAACGTGGTCTCCGGCAAGATCGTCGACAAGACCTACAACGCCGGGGTCAAGGTGGAGACCGCCACGGTGGACCGCCGCGACATGACCTTCCTCTACCGCGACGGTGAGGACTACGTCCTCATGGACGAGAAGGACTTCGAGCAGATCAACGTCTCGCCCACCGTGATGGGGGACGGTGCCCGGTTCCTCCTCGAGAACACCAGCGTCCAGGTGTCGATGCACGAGGGCGTGGCGCTCTTCGCCGAGATGCCCGTCGCCGTCGACCTGGTGGTCCAGCACACCGACCCGGGCCTGCAGGGGGACCGGTCGACCGGCGGCACCAAGCCCGCCACCCTCGAGACCGGCGCCGAGGTCCACGTGCCGCTGTTCATCAACACGGGCGACAAGCTGCGGATCGACACCCGCGACGGCCGTTACCTCAGCCGGGTGAACGCCTGACCATGGCGGATGACGCAGAACACCGGCGCCGGGGATCGAGGTTCCGGGCCCGCAAGCGCGCGGTGGCCCTGCTGTTCGAGGCGGAGCTCCGGGACGCCGACGTGGTGGCGCTCGCCGAGGAACGCCGCCGGATGGGCGAGCAGTCGCAGGAATTCCACGACGTCGCCTCGTACACCATGGACATCGTCACGGGCGTGGCGGAGCGGTTGGACCGTCTCGACACCATGATCGCCGAGCACCTGCGGGAATGGACGCTCGATCGCCTCCCGGCAGTGGACCGTGCGGTGCTGCGCGCCGGGGCGTGGGAGCTGTTGTTCGGCACCGAGGACGTGGACTCGGCCATCGTGATCGACCAGTCGGTGCTGCTGGTCGCCGACCTGTCCGCCGAGAAGTCGGTGCCCTACGTCAACGCCGTCCTCGACCGCATCGCCGGGCTCGCCGAGCACATCCGGGCGGCCGAGCGCGCGGTGTCCTCGCTGGACCCGGCGCCGGCCGCAGACGTGTCGGAGGCCACCCCCGACCCGTCGGAGACCGGAACCGAGGACTGATAGAGTTCGGTCCGAAAGCTATCCCTTTAACGAGCCGTCCAGCGAGGCGGACAAGGAGGTGGTGATCGGTGAGCGCTGACGGTCCGGAGACGACCTCGGTTTCACTCTTCACGTCTGACGACGTCGCCAGGACGATATCCCGCCTGGCACACCAGATCATCGAACGCACGGCCGCGGACGCACCGGATTCGGGTCCGGTCGTCCTGCTCGGCATCCCCACCCGTGGTGTGCCGCTCGCGCACCGTCTGGCCGAGCGCATCAGGGAGTTCAGCGGAGCCGCCGTACACGCCGGTTCACTCGATGTGACCCTGTACCGCGACGACCTCGCCGGTGGCCCCCACCGCCCGATGAGCCCGACCACGGTCCCGGCCGAGGGCATCGACGGAGCGACCGTCATCCTGGTCGACGACGTCCTCTTCTCCGGGCGGACCATCCGGGCGGCATTCGACGCGCTGCGGGACCTCGGCAGGCCCGCCCGCGTCCAGCTCGCCGTCCTGGTCGACCGCGGGCACCGCGAACTCCCGATCCGCGCGGACTACGTCGGGAAGAACGTCCCCACCTCGCGCGAGGAGGGCGTCTCGGTGCGGCTCACGGAGACGGACGACGTCGACGCTGTGGTCCTCAGACGGCCGCGGCCGACACCGGAGGACGCCAGGTGAAGCATCTGCTCTCCGCCGCCGATCTGGACCGCGACGCGGCGCTGTCGATCCTGGACGAGGCCGGCCGTCTCAAGGAGACGCTCCTCGGGCGCGAGGTCCGCAAGCTGCCCACCCTCCGGGGCAAGACCGTCCTGACGGTGTTCTACGAGAACTCCACGCGCACGAGGGTCTCCTTCGAGACCGCCGGCAAGTGGATGAGTGCCGACGTCATCAACGTCTCCGCGAGCGCTTCCTCGGTGCAGAAGGGGGAGTCGCTGCGGGACACGGCCATGACACTGACCGCGGTCGGTGCGGACGCGCTCATCGTGCGTCATCCGGCTTCGGGGTCCGCCCTCCAGATCGCCGGCTGGGTCGCCCCCGGCGGTGTCGGGCCCTCGGTCATCAACGCCGGTGACGGCATGCACGAGCACCCGACCCAGGCGTTGCTGGACGCGATGACCATCCGCGAACGACTGGGGGGGATCGAGGGCCGCCGGGTGGTGATCGTCGGCGACATCCTGCACTCGCGGGTGGCCCGGTCGAACGCGCTGCTGCTGTCGACCCTCGGTGCCGAGGTCGTGTTGGTCGCGCCACCCACCCTGCTGCCGGTGGGGGTCGGGGACTGGCCGGTCCGGGCCTCGACCGACCTCGACGCCGAACTGCCCGGCGCGGACGCGGTGATGATGCTGCGGGTCCAGGCCGAGCGGATGAACGGAGGGTTCTTCCCGTCCGCCCGCGAGTACGCGGTGCGGTACGGCCTGGGGCCCGCCCGTGCGTCCCGGTTGCCCGAGAACGCGGTCGTCCTGCACCCCGGACCGATGGTCCGGGGGATGGAGATCGGGTTCGACACCGCCGACGCCCCGTCGTCAGCGATTCTCCAGCAGGTCACCAACGGCGTCCACGTACGCATGTCGGTCCTGCTCCACACCCTTGTCGGAACGGAAGGAAACCCCGAGTGAGCGCCCTCGAACCCCCGACCCTGCTGCTGCGCCGGGTCCGGCCCTACGGGGAGGGCGACCCCGTCGACGTGCTCGTCAGGGACGGGCTCGTCGCCGCGATCGGACCGGACGCCGGTGAGGATCTCCCTGACGACGTCGAGACCCACGACATGGCCGGCGCCGTCCTGCTCCCCGGGTTCGTCGACCTCCACACCCACCTGCGCGAGCCCGGACGGGAGGACACCGAGACGGTGGCCACCGGGTCGGCGGCGGCGGCGCGGGGCGGGTACACCGCGGTGTTCGCCATGGCCAACACCCAGCCTCCGCAGGACAACCAGACCGTCACCGACTCCGTGTGGCGGATCGGCCGGTCCGTGGGCCTGTGCGACATCCACCCGGTGGGAGCGGTCACCGTCGGACTCAAGGGGGAACAGCTCACCGAGATGGGTCAGATGGCCTCCGGCGAGGCCCGGGTCAGGGTCTTCTCCGACGACGGCATGTGCGTCTACGACCCGCTGGTGATGCGCCGCGCCCTCGAGTACTCGGCGGGACTCGGTGTGCTGATCGCACAGCACGCGGAGGAGCCACGCCTGACCAAGGGTGCGGTGGCGCACGAGGGGCCCACGGCCGCCCGCCTCGGACTCACCGGCTGGCCGCGTTCGGCGGAGGAGTCCATCGTGGCGCGCGACGCGATCCTGGCCCGGGACGCCGGCGCGCGGGTCCACATCTGCCACGCCTCCACCACGGGCACGGTCGAGCTGCTGAAGTGGGCGAAGGCGCAGGGGATCTCGATCACCGCGGAGGTCACCCCCCACCACCTGCTTCTCGACGACACGAGGCTCGAGACGTACGACGGGGTCTACCGGGTCAACCCGCCACTGCGCGAAGCCCACGACACCCTCGCCCTGCGTGACGCGCTCGTGTCGGGGGTGATCGACTGCGTCGCGACCGACCACGCCCCCCACGCCGCCCAGGAGAAGTGCTGCGAGTTCGCGGCCGCCCGCCCGGGCATGCTCGGGTTGGAGACGGCGTTGCCCATCGTGGCGGCCCTCCTGGTCGAGTCGGGGGAGATGAGCTGGCGCGATCTGGCCCGCGTCATGAGCACGCGGCCCGCCGAGATCGCCGGTCTCACCGACCAGGGGCGCCCGATCGAGGTCGGGGAGCCCGCCAACCTCGCCGTCGTCGATCCCGACTCCCCGTGGACCGTCGTCGGGGAGGAACTCGCAAGTCTGTCCGCCAACACCCCCTACGAGGGGATGACGTTCGCCGCCCGGGTCGTGGGCACCGTATACCGGGGCCGCATGACCAGCCGCGACGGAGAGGTACTCGCATGACACAGGACGTCTGGACCCTGGTGGGCGTGATCGTCGTCTTCCTCGGCCTGCTCGGGTTGATGGCATGGGGCTGGCGAAATCGCAGCCGCTCCCAGGCCGGCCTCTTCGACACGCTGCCGGAGGTTCCCGCCGAGACCGGTGACGTGGTGCTGGGACCGCTGACCGGCGTGTACATCGGCAGCACCGTGGCGGGTGACTGGCAAGCGAGGATCGCCCGGGCACCGCTCGGCCACCGCTCGGCCGCCACCCTCACCGCGTTCACCGGTGGACTCCGGCTCGACCTCGCCGACGCCACGGTGTGGATCCCCCGCGCCGACCTGGTGGACGTGCGACGCGCCTCCGCCCTCGCCAACAAGACCGTGCCCGGCGGCGGGATCCTCGTCGCCCGATGGCAGGTCGACGGCCACGACGGCCCCACCCTGATCGACTCCGGCTTCCGGGCCGACGACAAGGACTCGTACCCCCGCTGGGAGGCCCTGCGCGGCGACGCCGCACCGCCCACCCGGCCGGACACCCCCCGCTCCACCACCGAGGAGAACAAGTGACACCGCACAACGGAACCACCGTCGCACCGGGGGGCCGCGCGCCCGCCGCCCTCGTCCTCGAGGACGGCCGCATCCACCGCGGCACGGCGTTCGGGGCGACCGGGACCACCCTCGGGGAGGCCGTCTTCACCACGGGGATGTCGGGGTACCAGGAGACCCTCACCGACCCGTCCTACCACCGGCAGATCGTCGTCAGCACCGCTCCGCAGATCGGCAACACCGGGTGGAACGACGAGGACGGTGAGTCGCTGCTCGACGGCCGGAACGGCGGCGGTCGGATCTGGGTGTCGGGTCTGGTGATCCGGGACCTGTCACGCCGCGCCTCCAACCACCGGTCCGAGCGCACGCTCGAGGACGAGATGCTCGCCCAGGGCATCGTGGGGATCGCCGGGGTGGACACCCGGGCGGTCGTCCGCCACATCCGGGATCTCGGGGCGATGAAGGCCGGCATCTTCTCGGGTGAGGACCTGGTGGACGACGAGTCGATGCTCGCGACCGTCCGGGCCCAGGAACCCATGGCCGGGGCGTCGCTGGCCGAGGCCGTCTCGACCGACACCGCCTACGTCGTGGAGCCCGAGGGGCGGGCACGCCATTCCGTGGCGGCGCTCGACCTGGGCATCAAGACCAACACCCCCCGCATGCTCACCGCACGCGGCGTGCGGGTCCACGTGCTCCCGTCGGACGCGACCCTGCAGGACGTGCTCGACCTCGACGTGGACGGGGTGTTCCTGTCCAACGGCCCCGGGGACCCGGCCACCGCCGACGCCGCCGTGCACCTGACCAAAGAGGTCCTGAGCCAGGGGATCCCGTTCTTCGGGATCTGCTTCGGCAACCAGATCCTGGGCAGGGCGCTCGGGCTCGAGACCTACAAGATGAGGTTCGGCCACCGCGGGATCAACATCCCGGTGGTCGAGAAGGCGACCGGGAGGGTCGCCATCACCTCCCAGAACCACGGGTTCGCGCTCCGCGCCCCGGAGACCGAGACCTGGGAGACCCCCTGGGGTACCGCCACCGTCACGCACGTGTGCGCGAACGACGGGACCGTCGAGGGGGTCGCCCTCACCGACGGTTCCGCCTTCTCCGTCCAGTACCACCCCGAGGCCGCGGCGGGTCCCCGTGACGCCGCCGACCTCTTCGACCGCTTCGTCAGCCTGCTCGACTCAGCAACCGGTGACGCCGCCGACAACGGTTCCGCAGACTCCAGAAAGGGCTCGAACTGATGCCCCGCCGCACAGACATCAACCACGTCCTCGTGATCGGTTCCGGCCCGATCGTCATCGGTCAGGCCTGTGAGTTCGACTACTCCGGCACCCAGGCGTGCCGGGTGCTCCGCGCCGAGGGACTGCGCGTGACGCTGGTCAACTCCAACCCGGCCACGATCATGACCGACCCCGAGTTCGCCGACAGCACCTACGTCGAGCCGATCACACCCGAGTACATCGACAAGATCTTCGTCAAGGAGGCGGCGGACGGACACCCCGTCGACGCCGTCCTCGCCACGCTGGGCGGCCAGACGGCGCTCAACGCCGCCATGCAACTCGACGCGCAGGGGATCCTGACCAAGCACGGCGTGGAGCTGATCGGCGCCGACATCCCCGCGATCAACCGCGGTGAGGACCGTCAGACCTTCAAGGACATCGTCGCCAGCGTCGGCGGCGACTCGGCACGCAGCGCCGTCTGCCACACCATGGACGAGGTCCACGCGACCGTCTCCGAACTGGGTCTGCCCGTCGTGGTCCGGCCGTCGTTCACCATGGGCGGGCTCGGCTCCGGCCTGGCCTACACCACCGAGGACCTCGAGCGGATCGCCGGCGGCGGGCTGTCCGCCTCGCCCACCGCGAACGTCCTCATCGAGGAATCGATCCTCGGGTGGAAGGAGTATGAGCTGGAGCTCATGCGCGACAACAAGGACAACGTCGTGGTGGTGTGCTCGATCGAGAACGTCGACGCACTGGGCGTCCACACCGGCGACTCGGTCACCGTCGCCCCGTCGATGACACTGACGGACCGCGAGTACCAGGACATGCGCGACCTCGGCATCGCGATCATCCGCGAAGTCGGCGTGGACACGGGCGGTTGCAACATCCAGTTCGCCATCAACCCCGTCGACGGTCGCCTCGTGGTGATCGAGATGAACCCACGCGTCTCACGGTCCTCGGCGCTGGCGTCCAAGGCCACCGGGTTCCCCATCGCCAAGATCGCCGCCCGGCTCGCCATCGGCTACTCGCTCGACGAGATCACCAACGACATCACCGGCGAGACCCCGGCGTGCTTCGAACCGACCCTGGACTACGTGGTGGTCAAGGCCCCCCGCTTCGCGTTCGAGAAGTTCCCGGGTGCCGACGACACGCTCACCACCACCATGAAGTCGGTGGGCGAGGCGATGAGCCTGGGCCGCAACTATCGCGAGGCGCTGGGCAAGGTGATGCGCTCGCTGGAGACCAAGGCGGCCGGCTTCTGGACCCTGCCCGACGAGACGATCGCGCCCGGACGGTCGACCGACGTCGACGCCGTCCTCGCGGACCTCGTGCGCCCGACCGAGGGCCGGATGTACGACGTCGAGCTGGCGCTCCGCCTCGGCGCGACCGTCGAACAGGTCCACGAGGCCTCCGGGATCGACCCGTGGTTCCTCGAGGAGGTCGCCGCGCTGGTCGAGCTCCGTCAGGAGATCGTCGACGCACCGGTGGTCGACGAGGCGCTGCTGCGCCGCGCGAAGCACAACGGCCTGTCCGACGCCCAGATCGCGGCTCTGCGGCCCGAGTTCGCGGGCGCCGAGGGCGTCCGGCGTCTGCGTCACCGGCTCGGCGTGCGGCCCGTCTACAAGACCGTCGACACCTGCGCCGCGGAGTTCGAGGCCAAGACCCCGTACCACTACTCGACCTACGAACTCGACCCCGCGGCCGAGTCCGAGGTCGCCGCCCAGACGGAGCGCGAGAAGGTCATCATCCTGGGCTCCGGACCCAACCGGATCGGGCAGGGCATCGAGTTCGACTACTCGTGCGTCCACGCCGCGCTCACGTTGTCCGAGGCCGGGTACGAGACCGTGATGGTCAACTGCAACCCGGAGACCGTCTCGACCGACTACGATACGGCGGACCGTCTGTACTTCGAGCCGCTGACGTTCGAGGACGTCATGGAGGTCTACCACGCCGAGTCCGGGTCGGGAACCGTCGCTGGAGTCCTCGTCCAGCTCGGCGGCCAGACCCCGCTCGGCCTGGCGGCACAGCTGGAGGAGGCCGGCGTCCCGATCGTGGGGACCAGCCCGTCGGCCATCGACCTCGCTGAGGACCGGCGCGAGTTCGGCGAGGTCCTGGTGAGGGCCGGTCTGCCCGCACCCGCGTTCGGGACGGCCATCAACGCCACGGAGGCCACGGAGATCGCGGCGCGCATCGGCTACCCCGTGCTCGTCCGACCCTCGTACGTGCTGGGCGGGCGGGGGATGGAGATCGTGTACGACGAGTCGTCGCTGCGGTCGTACATCGAGCGCGCCACCGAGATCAGCCCGGACCGCCCGGTCCTGGTCGACCGCTTCCTCGACGACGCGGTCGAGATCGACGTCGACGTGTTGTGCGACGGCACCGAGGTCTACCTGGGTGGCGTCATGGAGCACATCGAGGAGGCCGGCATCCACTCCGGGGACTCCGCGTGCGCCCTCCCGCCCATCACCCTGGGGCAGGACGACATCGACCGCGTCCGCCGCTCCAGTGAGGCACTGGCGTTCGGCATCGGCGTCAAGGGACTGATGAACGTCCAGTACGCGATCAAGGACGACGTCCTGTACGTGCTCGAGGCGAACCCCCGCGCCAGCCGCACCGTGCCGTTCGTCTCCAAGGCGACCGGCGTGCACCTCGCCAAGGCGTGTGCCCGCATCATGATGGGTGAGACGATCGCCGAGCTCAAGGCCGAGGGGCTCCTCCCGTCCGACCGGGACGGCGGTTCGCTCCCGGCGGACGCGCCGGTCGCCGTCAAGGAGGCGGTCCTCCCGTTCAACCGTTTCCGCACCCCCGAGGGCAACCCCGTCGACTCGCTGCTCAGCCCGGAGATGAAGTCGACCGGTGAGGTCATGGGCATCGGCCCCAACTTCGCCGTCGCCTTCGCCAAGGGCCAGCTCGCGGCCGAGGGCGTCCTCCCGACGTCCGGGACCGTGTTCGTCTCGGTCGCGAACCGGGACAAGCGGTCCATGGTGTTCCCGGCACAGCGCCTCGCCGCGCTCGGGTTCACGGTCCTGGCCACCGAGGGCACCGCGCTCATGCTCCGGCGCTACGGGATCGCGTGCGAGACCGTGGCGAAGCTGACCGAGGCCGGGGGAGGGCCGGTCGACGAGCAGGGCGACCCGGTCCGGACGATCGTCGACCGGATCAACGCCGACGAGGTCGACCTGATCCTCAACATCGCCTCGTCCACCGGGGGGACCCGCGCCGACGGGCACGAGATTCGCTCGGCCGCTATCACCCGGAGGGTCCCGTGTATCACCACCGTCCAGGGCGCGACGGCGGCGGTGCACGGCATCGAGGCCATCCGGCGCGGTGACGTCACGGTGAGCCCCCTCCAGGAGTTGCACAGCGGGTTCGCCGCCCGATGACCGGGGGCGCACCCCGAGACCCGTTCGGTGCGCGGCTGCGGTCCGCCGTCTCCGCACGCGGGAACCTCTGCGTGGGGATCGATCCCCACCCGGCGCTCCTCGAGTCCTGGGGGCTGGGAGTGGACGCCGCCGGGGTCCGCGAGTTCTCCCGCCGGTCCCTGGAGGCGTTCGGGGATCTCGTGCCGGCGGTCAAGCCCCAGGTGGCGTTCTTCGAGGAGCACGGTTCCGCGGGCTTCGCGGTCCTCGAGGAGGTCCTGACGTCGATCGCCGAGTCGGGAGCGCTGTCGATCGCCGACGCCAAGCGCGGGGACATCGGATCCACCATGGCCGGGTACGCCCGGGCCTGGTTGGCCGCGGACTCACCACTGGCCTGCGACGCCCTGACCGTGTCCCCGTACCTGGGGGTGGGCTCGCTCGAGGCCGCCTTCGACACCGCATCGGCGAACAACCGCGGGCTGTTCGTGTTGGCCCGCACCTCCAACCCTGAGGCGGGGGGCCTGCAGGCGGCCACGGGCCCCTCCGGAACGGTCGCGCAGTCGGTCGTGGACGAGGTGGGCCACCGGAACGCCGCATCGGGGCCCGGCACGCCGGGCCCGTTCGGTGTCGTCGTGGGCGCGACGGTCGCCGACCCGCCCCGACTGGACGGTCTCCGCGGCCCGGTCCTCATGCCGGGAGTGGGGGAGCAGGGGGGGACGCTCGCGGACGTCCGGAGGATCGCCGGGCCCGCGTTGGCCCACACCCTCGTCAACGTCTCCCGGCACGTCCTGCGGTCGGGCCCGGACGTCGGGGCGATGCGTGCGGTGGTCCGCGATCTGGCCCGTACCTACCGTTTCGTCGGGTCCGCCTGAGGGGTCCGGCACCCCGGCGGAGTGCTGGCGTCACACGGGACGGCTGGCGTCACAGGGGCCACGTCGCCGGGAGCAGACGCCGTGACCCGGTCGCCCCATTTAGGGCGGTTCGGTTCGCGGGAGCACGCGACCGGCGTTAGTCTTCTCCTCACCTCACACGTCAATCCGCAGTTCAGGCGGGGTGCCACGCCGGGCCCCGCGCGACGACAAGGCCATTCGGCCGCGTACTGTTGCTGAGGTCATCAGGCCCGACGCCGTGCCGGTCTCCCGCGAGGGGGGCGGAATCGCCCGGGTACGGTGAGCACGAGGGAGCGCCCGCTCCCGGCACGAGCCGCAGCCCGCGGACGCGCCGGGGTCGGTCACCGCACACCACACGTGGATGTCCTACGGTGGACACCCGCGTGAGTCATGAGACACACACGAACGAGACGGAGGAATTGTGGCCCTTCCCCAGTTGACCGATGAGCAGCGTGCAGCTGCTCTGGAGAAGGCGGCTGCCGCCCGTCGCGCCCGGGCTGAGCTCAAGGAGCGCCTGAAGCGTGGTGGCACCGACCTCAAGCAGGTGCTCAAGGATGCCGAGAGCGACGAGATCCTCGGCAAGATGAAGGTCTCGGCGCTGCTCGAGGCCCTGCCCAAGGTCGGTAAGGTCAAGGCTCAGGAGATCATGACCGAGCTGGAGATCGCACCGACGCGTCGCCTGCGTGGTCTCGGAGACCGCCAGCGCCGCGCACTGCTCGAGCGGTTCGACTTCACGGTCGACTGATCGACGCATGAACACACCGTCATCCGGGGTCTCGTCCCCGGAAGCGACGGCGAAGAGGGGCCGGCTGATCGTCTTGGCCGGCCCCTCCGCCGTCGGCAAGTCAACCGTCGTGGCACGGCTGCGTGACCGCGTGCCGGACCTCTACTTCAGCGTCTCCATGACCACCCGGGACCCGCGTCCCGGGGAGGTCGACGGGCGCGACTACCACTTCGTCAGCACCGAGGAGTTCCGCGAGGCCGTCGACCAGGGGCGGATGCTCGAGTGGGCCGAGATCCACCGGGGCCTCCAGCTCTCGGGCACCCCGGCCGACCCGGTCCGCCGCGCCCTCGAGGAGGGCCGGCCGGTCCTCATCGAGGTCGACCTCGCCGGCGTCCGGCAGATCCGTGAGTCCATCCCCGAGGGACGTACCGTGTTCCTGTCCCCGCCGTCGTGGGAGGAACTCGAGGTCCGTCTCCGCGGCCGGGGTACCGAACCGCACGAGGTCGTCACCCGCAGGCTCGAGACGGCGAAGGTCGAGATGGACGCCCGCGGGGAGTTCGACGAGGTCGTCGTCAACGACGAACTCGAGGTCGCGGTCGACGAGTTGGTATCATTGCTGGTCGGCCAAGACTGACGCCGAATCCGACGCGAGAGCACCACCCCAGGCCAGAGCACCACCCAGGCTGTACCCAGAGGAGAACCCATAGTGGCCACCATCGAAGCCGCAGCGGCAGCCCCGTTGTACGACACCCCGATCGGCATCACCAACCCCCCGATCGACGAGCTCCTCGAGCGGGCGTCCTCCAAGTACGCCCTGGTGATCTTCGCCGCCAAGCGCGCCCGGCAGATCAACTCGTACTACAACCAGATCGAGGAGGGCATCCTCGAGTACGTCGGTCCCCTGGTCGACCCCGGTCTGCATGAGAAGCCGCTGACGATCGCGCTGCGCGAGCTCCATTCCGACCTGCTCGACTGCGCCGAGGGAGAGTGACCCACTCCGGGGGCGACGTGCGGCGCACGCGCGTCGTCGTCGGGGTCGGCGGCGGAATCGCCGCCTATAAGGCCTGTGGCCTGATCAGGCTCCTCACGGAGTCCGGGTGCCACGTCGACGTGGTCCCCACCGAGGCGGCCCTGCGGTTCGTCGGGTCCGCCACCTTCGAGGCACTGTCGGGGAACCCGGTCTCCACCGGGGTGTTCTCGGACGTGCCGTCGGTCCGCCACGTCGCCCTCGGGCAGCGGGCGGACCTCGTCGTGGTCGCCCCCGCGACGGCCGATCTGCTCGCGCGGGTCGCCTCCGGGCGCGCGGACGACCTGCTCACCTCCACTCTTCTGACCGCGCGGTGCCCCGTGCTGCTCGCGCCGGCGATGCACACCGAGATGTGGGAGCACCCGGCGACGAGGCGCAACGTCGACACCCTCCGGGGCGACGGCGTGCACGTCATGCCGCCCGCATCCGGGAGACTCACCGGGGCCGACACCGGCGCCGGCCGCCTGCCCGAGCCGGCCGATATCGCGCGCCTCGCGAGACTGCTGCTCGACGGCGGCGGCCTCCCGTGGGACCTGGCCGGCAAGCGGGTCGTGGTGACGTCCGGTGGTACCCGCGAGGAGATCGATCCGGTGCGGTTCCTCGGCAACCGCAGTTCCGGGAAGCAGGGGCACGCGATCGCCGCCGTCGCGGCGGCGAGGGGAGCGAGGGTCACGCTCGTCACCTCCTCCGACCTGCCGGTGCCGGCGGCCGTGGAGGCGATCCACATCGACTCCGCTCGCGAGCTACGCGACGCCACCTTCGCCGCCGCGGCCGAGGCGGACGTGGTCATCAAGGCCGCGGCGGTGGCCGACTTCCGCCCGACGGACGTGTCGTCCTCCAAGCTCAAGAAGGGCACCGGATCCGAACCGGCCGAGATCCGGTTGGAACGCAATCCGGACATCCTCGCCGAGCTCGTCGCGGGCCGCGGGTCCGGGGACGTCCCCGCGGACTGCGTCCTGGTCGGGTTCGCCGCCGAGACCGGCGACTCCTCGGGATCGGTCCTCGACCACGGCCGGGCGAAGCTCGCCCGGAAGGGGTGCGACCTCCTCGTCGTCAACGAGGTCGCTCGCGGCACCACTTTCGGGCAGGACGTCAACGGCGGGTGGATCCTGGACGCCGCGGGCGGGGAGACGCCGGTGGACAGGGCGAGCAAAGATCTCCTGGCCAGCCGGATCCTCGACGCCGTGGTGTCCCGGGCCGCGGCCCCATCCGCGCGAACCACCACGGACCGCACCGACTAGTCTGTCCCCACGCGATCGACCGATCACACGCATCCGGCACCAGGAAGAGAGAACCACTGTGACGCAGGCACGTCGGCTGTTCACCAGCGAGTCCGTGACCGAGGGGCATCCGGACAAGATCTGTGACGCGATCTCGGACGCCATCCTGGACGCGATGCTGACGCAGGACCCCGAAGCCCGTGTCGCCGTGGAGACCATGGTGACCACCGGGATGGTGCACGTGGCCGGCGAGGTCAAGACGAGCGGCTACGTGGAGATCCCGCAGCTCATCCGCGAGAAGATCGTGGAGATCGGATACGACTCCTCCGACAAGGGTTTCGACGGCGTCTCCTGTGGTGTGTCGATCTCGATCGGGCAGCAGTCCCCCGAGATCGCCCAGGGCGTGGACACGTCGCACGAGGCACGGACCTCCGCCGACCCGGTCGAGGACGCGATCGCCCGACAGGGCGCCGGCGACCAGGGCCTGATGTTCGGTTACGCGTGCTCGGACACCCCTGAGCTCATGCCGCTGCCCATCGCTCTGGCACACCGCCTGTCACGCCGGCTGACCGAGGTCCGCAAGGACGGCACGTTGGCCTACCTGCGCCCGGACGGCAAGACCCAGGTGACCATCGAGTACGACGGCGACCGCGCGGTACGCCTGGACACGATCGTCATCTCGACGCAGCACGCACCCGAGATCGATCTGGAGACGACGCTGCGCGACGACCTCACCGAGCACGTCATCGGGCCGGTCCTCGCCGAGGCCGCGGCCGGTATCGAGACCGGCGATTTCCGCCTCCTGGTCAACCCGACCGGACGGTTCGTGCTCGGCGGCCCGATGGGCGACGCCGGCCTGACCGGACGCAAGATCATCGTCGACACCTACGGCGGCATGGCCCGCCACGGAGGCGGCGCGTTCTCCGGAAAGGACCCGTCCAAGGTCGACCGCTCCGCGGCGTACGCCATGCGGTGGGTCGCCAAGAACATCGTCGCCGCCGGCCTCGCCGAGCGGGTCGAGGTCCAGGTCGCCTACGCCATCGGCAAGGCCGCCCCGGTCGGGCTGTTCGTCGAGGCGTTCGGGACCGAGAAGGTCGACATCGCGGCCCTGCAGGAGGCCGTCACCGAGGTGTTCGACCTGCGTCCCGGCGCGATCATCCGCGACCTGGACCTCAAGCGTCCGATCTACGCCGGGACGGCCGCCTACGGGCACTTCGGCCGGACCGATCTGGACCTCCCCTGGGAGAGGACCGACCGCGTCGACGAACTCAAGCGGGCCGTCGGGCACTGACGACCGTCCCGGTTGTCGGAGCGGGGTGCGAGAATCCGAGACCGTGACCACGACGCGCCCAGCGGCCCGGGTCGCGGCGGCCACGGCCCCCGTGGCCCGGGTCCTGCCCCTGCTCGGGGTTCCGCATCTGGACCGGGAGTTCGACTACCTGGTCCCGGAGTCCCTGGCCGACCAGGCGGTACCCGGTACCCGCGTCCGCGTGCGGTTCGCCGGCCGCCTCGTCGACGGGTACCTCGTGGAGCGCTCGGACGAGACGGATCACCGCGGGGAGCTCGCATGGCTCGAGCGCGTCGTCTCGCCGGAGCCCGTGCTCACACCGCAGTTGCTCCGGCTGGTCGACCTGGTCGCGCGACGGTGGGTGGGCATGCGCTCGGACGTCCTGCGACTGGCGATCCCCCCGCGGCACGCCGCGGCCGAGAAATCGGTACCGGACCGCGAACCACCGCTGGGTGTGACGGAGGGCCCGGTCGAGATCCCGGTCGGCTGGTCCGACCACCCGATGGTGACGCGGTTCCTCGACGCGGCGACCGGGGGGGTCCCGGCCCGGGCCGTCTGGACCGTGCCGCCCGGACGGGACTGGGCGCGCGCACTCGCCGCCCTGGCGGACTCGGTCAGGCGGAGGGGCCTGCAGGTGTTGCTGATCGTCCCGGACCAGCGGGACGTCGACCGGTTGACCGCGGAGTGTCGGCAGATCGTGGGCGGGGGAGCCACGGGGCGGGACCTGGTGGTCGACCTGTCCGCGGGGATCGGCCCCTCGGCTCGGTACCGACGGTGGCTGCGGGCGGTCCGCGGGCACGCCCGGATCGTGGTGGGGACCCGCAGCGCCGTGTTCGCACCGCTCCCGGAGCCGGGTCTGATCGTGTTGCACGATGACGGCGACGACTCGTTCGTGGAGCCCCGCGCCCCCTATCCGCACACCAGGGAGGTCGCCGCACAGCGGTCCGTGCTGGACGGCACCCCGTTGCTGCTGAGCTCGGTGGATCGGACCCCGGAGGTGGCCGAGTACGTGCGGTCGGGGTGGGCACACGAGATCCGGCCCGAACCCGGGCTCGTCCGGGCGCTCGCCCCGCGCGTCGTCGCGTTCTCCGACGCGGATCCGACCCAGGCCCGTGATGTGGCCAGCGGGCGCACCCGGTTGCCCGCGGTGGCGGTGACGATGGCCCGGGAGGCCGTCGACGTGGACGCCCCGGTGCTCGTCCAGGTCCCGAGGAAGGGGTACATCCCGACCCTGCTGTGCGGGTCGTGTAGGACACCGGCCCGGTGTCGCCGGTGCAACGGTCCGCTCCGCGCGGGGCGGATGGATGCGGTGTACGGCCCCGTGGATCTCGCCTGCGGCTGGTGCGGAGCCCCGGAGCCGGGTTTCCGGTGCGTGGCCTGCGGGTCGCGGGCCCTGCGCGCGGGTGTCGTGGGCGCGGGCCGGACGGCCGAGGAGCTCGGCCGGATGTTCCCCGGGGTCAGGGTGCGGACGAGCGGGGGCGGGGAGATCCTCGACACCGTTCCCGCCGCCCCCGCCATCATCGTGTCCACTCCCGGGGCCGAACCGGTCGCCGAGGGTGGATACGGAGCGGCGCTGCTCCTGGACTCGTGGGCCCTGCTGGGACGCCCGGATCTCCGAGCGGTACAGAACGCCCTTCGGCACTGGGTGGGCGCCGCCTGCCTGGTCCGCCCGGCCGCCGACGGGGGCCGTGTGTTCCTGTCGGCGGATTCCGGGTCCCCGGTCGCGCAGGCCCTGGTGCGGTGGGACCCCCAGGGGTGGGCCGAACGCGAACTCGCGGACCGCGCCGAGGTGGGGTTCCCGCCCGCCGTCCACATGATGGCGGTGGACGGCCCGGCCTCCGCGCTGGCCGAGATCCTCGACGAGCTCCGGATCCCGGACGAGGTGGAGGTGCTCGGGCCCGTCGACCTCCCCCCGGGGGAGGAGTTGCCCGGACACGACGGCGTGGAGGACCCCGAGCGGGTGTTGCTCCGCGTCCCGCCACCGCTGCTCGGAGCGGTCTCCACCGAACTACGGGCGGTCGTGGTGGCGCGGTCGGGGCGGCGGAACGCCGACCCCGTCCGGGTCCGGCTCGACCCGGTACACATCGGCTGACCGGCCCGTGCGGTGGGTTGCCCGGAGAACACCTAGAATGGGCGTTTCCCGTATCCCCGTCCGCGAGGAGTTCAGATACGCATGGCCGTCCATCCCGTCCGGCTCTTCGGTGATCCCGTCCTGAGGACCCCGACCGATCCCGTCACCTCGTTCGACGACAGGTTGGCGCGCATCGTGGCCGACCTCATGGACACGGTCCGCCACGAGGACGGAGCCGGGTTGGCCGCTCCCCAGATCGGCGTGTCCACCCGGGTGTTCGTCTACACCTGTGGAGGCCGCGAGGGCCACCTCGTCAACCCGGAGTGGGAACCGATCGGGGACGAGAGGACTCACGTCAACGAGGGGTGCCTGTCGATCCCCGGGGTCTCCGAACCCACCGAACGCTACGCGCGTGTCGTGGCGCGCGGCGTCGACGTGCACGGAGAGCCGGTGCGTCTCGAGGCCGAGGGGATCCTCGCGCGCGCCGTGCAGCACGAGACCGACCACCTCGACGGGATCCTGTTCCTCCAGCGCCTCACCCCGGACCGGCGGCGCTCGGCGATGGCCGGGATACGGTCGTCCGGATGGTTCGGTAGCGACGCCATCAGCGCCGGGGTCGTCTACGACCGACTCGCCGACGCGATGGCGGTGAGGTGACGGTGCGACTCGTCTTCGCCGGCACACCGCAGGCGGCCGTCCCCTCGCTCGAGGCCCTGCTGACCTCAGGCCGACACGACGTGGTGGCGGTGGTCTCCCGTCCCGATGCCCGGACCGGTCGCGGCCGGAGCCTGTCCCGCAGTCCCGTGGCCGCGGCCGCCGACGCCGCGGGGATCGAGGTCCTCACGCCGCCGAACGCCCGCGACCCGCAGTTCGCCGAGCGCCTCCGTGACCTCGCACCCGACGCGGTGCCGGTGGTGGCCTACGGGCACCTGGTGCCGCGACCCGTCCTGGACATCCCCGCACACGGCTGGGTGAACCTCCACTTCTCGCTGCTGCCGGCGTGGCGGGGTGCCGCACCGGTCAACGCCGCCATCGAGGCGGGAGACGAGGTGACCGGCGCCACGACCTTCCGTCTCGACGAGGGGATGGACACCGGTCCGGTGCTCGGCACGATGACCGAGACCATCCGCCCGCGCGACACCGCCGGGGACCTGCTCGCCCGGCTGTCGGTGTCCGGCGCGGGACTGCTCCTGGCCACCCTGGACGCCCTGGAGACGGGCGAGCTCCGCGCGGTCCCGCAGCCGACCGACGGGATCTCCCGGGCGGGGAAGATCACCGTCGACGACGCGCGGGTCCGCTGGACCGATCCGGCACTGGCGGTGGACCGCCACATCCGTTCCGTCACCCCGGCCCCGGGGGCGTGGACGACCTTCGGCGGCGAGCGGGTCAAGATCGGCTCCACGACGCCGTCCGGGGAGGGAGCACCGACCCTGGCCCCCGGGCGGATCCTGTGGGACAAGCACACCTTCCTCGTCGGCACGGCCACCGCTCCCGTCGCGGTGGACACTCTCCAGCCACCCGGCAAGAAGATGATGAACGCCGTCGACTGGGCACGCGGGGCCCGACTCGACGACGGGGCGGAGTTCTCATGAGTGCCCACGGCGGAGGGGGCCGCGGCCCCGGAGGCGGCGGTCGGCAGGGTGATGGCCGGCGGGGCGGCGGTCGGCAGGACACCGGCAAGCGGGACGCTGGCCGGCAGAGCAGCGGCCGGCAGAGCGGCGGCCGGTCGGGCGGGCGACGACCGGATGCACCCCGATCCGCCGACCGTCGGAGGGACGGTCGAGCACCTCGGCAGAGCCGCCCCGATGCCAGGACCGTCGCCCTCGCCGTGATGACGGCGGTGCGCGAACGCGCGGCGTATGCGAACCTCCTGTTGCCGTCCGAGCTCAGGAAGGCGCGACTCGACACCCGGGACGCGGCCCTGGCCACCGAGCTCACCTACGGCACCCTCCGGACACAGGGTCTGCTGGACCGCATCATCGCGGAGGCCGCCGGCCGCCCGGTCGAGGAGATCGACCCCCCGGTCCTGGACCTAGTGCGACTGGGCGCCTACCAGTTGCTGTTCACCCGGATCGGGGCGCACGCGGCCGTCGACACCAGTGTGGAGGCGGCGCGGACGCAGGGGCTGGGCAGGGCCGGGGCGTTCGTCAACGCGGTGCTGCGCAAGGTCTCCGCACAGGACCTGGACGGCTGGGTCGCAGTGCTCCGGAAGGACGTGACGGACCCCGTCGCCCGGCTGGCGGTGGGCACCGCGCACCCGGAGTGGATCGCCCGTGCGTTCGCCGAATCCCTGGGGGCGGACGCAGCGGAGCTGCCCGAGCTGCTGGCCGCCGATGACGCGCGCCCCAAGGTGCACCTGGCGGCACTGCCCGGCGCCATCTCGGCGGAGGAACTCGCGCTGGTGACCGGCGGCACCGAGGGCGTCGTGTCGCCGTACGCGGTCCACCTCGACTCGGGTGACCCCGGGACCCTCGAGGCGGTGCGCGACCGGCTCGCCACGGTGCAGGACGAGGGCAGTCAGGTCGTCGCGATCGCCGCGTCCCGTGCACCGCTCGTCGGCGAGGACGGCGGCCGGTGGTTGGATCTGTGCGCCGGACCCGGGGGCAAGGCCGTCATGCTGGGCGCGTTGGCGGAGATCGAGGGCGCGACGGTGACCGGTGTGGAGGTCTCCGAACACCGTGCCGACCTCGTGCGGGAGGCCACCCGGGACCTTCCGGTGACCGTCCTCACCGCGGACGGCCGGGATCCCGGTCTGGAACCGGGGTTCGATCGAGTCCTCCTCGACGCACCGTGTTCGGGTCTCGGCGCCCTCCGGCGTCGTCCCGAGGCCCGGTGGCGAAAGACCGCCGCCGACATCCCGGGACTGGTGGTGCTCCAGCGGGAGCTGCTGGACTCCGCCCTGCGTCTGGTGCGCCCCGGGGGCGTGGTGCTCTACGCGACGTGTTCCCCCCACCTGTCCGAGACGGTGTCTATGATCCGAGAGGCGAACAGGCGCGACGATGTCGAACTCCTCGACGTACGCGAGGTCCTCGAGGGGATCGACGGGGCCGCCACCGAGGGCCTCGGAGACGGACCGTGGGTGCAGCTCTGGCCGCACCGCCACGGCACCGACGCGATGTTCATGGCGGGGCTGCGCAGGGTCGCCTCAGACCCCACACCGCCGACACGAGAGGACTGACAGTCAATGCCGTCAGCAGACGCGGACCAGGGCCGGGACGACGCGACCTTCCTCTCCGGCGGGACCGGGTGCGCGGCGTGGGTGTACCGCCCGGAGACCTCGTCGGACCCCGGCGGGACAACCGCACCGGCCATCGTCATGGCGCACGGCCTCGGGTGTATCCGCGATCTCCGACTGCCCGCGTACGCCGAGCGGTTCCGCGACGCCGGCTTCGTCGTCGTGGTCTTCGACTACCGGCACTTCGGCGCGAGCGACGGGCAGCCCCGCCAGCTCCTCGACATCGGCCGTCAGCTCGACGACTGGCGGTCCGCGCTCGCCTTCACCCGGTCACTGACCGGCGTCGACCCGGACCGTGTCATCGCGTGGGGCACGTCGTTCTCGGGCGGCCACGTCCTCACGCTCGCCGGAACAGGGGAGCGACTCGCGGGGGTCGTCGCGCAGGTGCCGCACGTCAGCGGGCCGGCCGCGGTCCGGGCGACGCCGCTGCGCTCGGCGGTCAGGCTCACCCCCGCGATCATCGGCGACCTCTGGCGCGCGGCCCGGCGTGGGGAGCCCCGGTACGTCCCGCTGGTCGGTAAGCCGGGGGAGGCCGGTGCCATGACGAGCCCGGACGCCGACCCCGCGGTCGACCGCCTGGCGGCGGACTCCGGACTGAAGCGCGGCGACTTCCCCGAGTACATCGCAGCCCGGCTCCTGGTGCGGATCGGCTTCTATTCTCCGATCCGGCACGCGAGACGGATCGCGTGCCCCGTCCTGGTGCAGATCGCCACCCGGGACGCCATCACTCCCGCGGCGACCGCGCGCCGGGCCGCTCAGCGGATGCCGCGTGGCAGGTATCTGGAGTACCCGTGCGAGCACTTCGACCCCTACGTCGACCCGTACTTCGAGCAGATCGTGGCCGACCAACTCGAGTTCTGCCTCTCGCTGGCGGGTCCGGGCGCCTGATCGCGGTCCACGCCCTGGGAAGTCCGCTCGCGCCCGCCCGCCTAGACTGGGCGGCATGTCGTACCAGCCGCTCATCGCGCCGTCGATCCTGTCCGCCGACTTCGCCCGCCTGGACCGGGAGATCGAGCGGATCCCCGCCGCGGACTGGATCCACGTCGACGTGATGGACGGCCACTTCGTCCCCAACCTGTCCTTCGGCGCCCCGGTCGCGAAGGCGGTCGGCGAGGTCACCGACAAGCCGATGGACTGCCACCTGATGATCGAGGACCCGGCACGGTGGGTGGGCGACTACGTCGACGCGGGTGCGGCCAGCATCACCTTCCACGTCGAAGCCACCGACGATCCGAGGGCCGTCGCGGACCTGCTGCACTCGCGCGGCTGCCGGGCCGGCATCTCCCTCAAGCCGGGCACGGCCGTGGAGCCGTACCTCGATCTGCTCGAGCACGTCGACCTGGTCCTGGTGATGAGCGTCGAGCCCGGGTTCGGGGGCCAGTCGTTCATGCCGGAGGTGCTCGACAAGGTCCGCACGCTGCGCGCGGAGATCGACCGGCGCGGGCTCGACGTGCTGATCCAGATCGACGGCGGCATCGACTCGCGCACCATCGGGGACGCCGCCTCCGCGGGCTGCGACGTCTTCGTCGCCGGATCCGCCGTCTATGGTGCGCCGGACCCCGACGCCATGATCGAGACCCTGCGCGCGGGGGCGGCGGACGCACGGGCGTGACGATGTCGGACGGGCCGGACGACGGTCGACGGCGCCGTGAGCGCGAGGTCCTGGCCGACGCCCTCGCCGTGTCGCGGTCCGCGCTGGGGGTCACCACACCCAACCCGCCCGTGGGCGCCGTGGTACTCGACCCCGCGGGTGCCGTGGCCGGACGCGG
>NZ_JAALDZ010000160.1:0-8597 GCF_014145125.1 Dietzia sp. CQ4
CGGCCCGACCGGTCGGCGACCGCCACGTCCCGGCCGACGGGGTCCGGGTCGTCCGACGCGGACACCGCCAGGACGACCCCGGTCACCAGCGCGACCCCCACGAGTACCGCCGCGAGGACGCCCCACGGGTGGCGGGTCGCCGTGGCCGGCGGGGTCCACGGGGAGGGCGGACCCTGACGGGCCGGCTCCGCCCGGGTCGGACCGCGGTCGCCGTGCAGCCGGACCCTCACCCCCTGGAGGTCGGCGAACAGCGGTCGGAGGTCGTCGACCATGCGGGCGGACGTGGCCACCCGGACCCGCTCGTAGTGCTCGAACTGGTCGAGCTGACCGCTGGCCAGTGCGGAATCCAGCGCCGTGATGACGGCGGTGCGGTCGTCGTCGGTGGCCCGGATCGCCCGGGTCCCGGAGGGGTCTGCGGACATGGGTCGAGAATAGTCCTCGGAGTCAATCCCTGGACCCCTGACAGGAACACGTTCTAGTCTGGGGTCATGAGTGCACCCACACCCACCATTCCCACCGAGACCGGAGTCCTGAACAACCGGACCGGGGAGTACGTGACCAGTGTCTACCGGATCGCCGAGGCCGAGCCGGACCGCGTCGCGGTGATCGAGGCCTCCGGTCGCCGGGTGACCTTCGGCGAGCTCGTGGACGCGGCGCACGGCCACGCGCGGGGCCTGCGCGCGCTGGGGCTGGGGGCCGGGGACGGGATCGTCCTGATGGCGCCGAACAGTATCGGGTTCCTCGAGGTCTACTTCGCCGCCCTCGAGATCGGTCTCTACGTGGCCCCCGCCAACTGGCACCTGACCGGGCCCGAGGTGGCCTACATCCTGGAGAACTCGGGCTCGACGGTGTTCGTGGCCGACGAGAGGTTCGCCGGCGTGGCCACCACCGCCGCCGCCGAGGCCGGACTCGACCCCGCCCGCTGCTACGCGATCGGGGACGTACCGGGGTTCCGGCCGCTCTCCGAGCTCGCCGTCCCGGCCGAGGGGGAGGACCCCTTGCCGTCGGGCCGCACCCTCGGCGCCCCGATGCTCTACACCTCGGGCACCACCGGTCGCCCCAAGGGCGTGCGCCGGCCTCTGACCGGCGCCTCTCCCGACCAGGTGACGGTTCCCAACTACTTCTTCTTCGCCGGCTTCGGCATCCAGGGCGCGGACAACGTGCACATCTGCGGCTCACCGCTCTACCACACGGCCGTCCTCAACTTCGTCGCCATCTCGCTCAACCTGGGCCAGACGGTGGTGCTCATGGACAAGTGGGCCCCGGAGGAGATGCTGCGTCTCATCGACGCCCACGGGGTGACCCAGTCCCACATGGTCCCGACCCAGTTCTCGCGCCTGCTCGAACTGCCGGAGGACGTGCGCGCGAAGTACGACGTGTCGAGCCTCCGGACGATCGTCCACGGCGCCGCCCCGTGTCCGAAGCACGTCAAGCAGGCGATGTTGGACTGGTGGGGACCCGTCCTCACCGAGTACTACGCCGGCACCGAGGGTGGTGGCTGCACCATCACGGGCGAGGAGTGGCTGCGTAAGCCCGGAAGCGTGGGTCGGCCGTGGAAGACCACGACCCTGAAGATCCTCGACGACGACGGCAACGAGCTCCCCGCCGGCGAGACGGGCAACGTCTACCTCCAGATGCACGGGTCCAGGTTCGAGTACCACCAGGACGCGGAGAAGACCGCGAAGACCTACGTCGGCGAGCTGTTCACCATGGGCGACATCGGCTACGTGGACTCCGACGGTTATCTGTTCCTGTGCGACCGCAAGAACGACATGATCATCTCCGGCGGGGTGAACATCTACCCGGCCGAGATCGAGTCGGAGATGACCCGTCACGACGCCGTCCGCGACGTGGCGGTGTTCGGCATCCCGCACCCCGACTGGGGCGAGGAGGTCAAGGCCGTGGTGGAGCTGGCCGAGGGTTACGTGGAGTCCGACGACCTCAAGTCGCAGATCCTCGAGGACCTCTCCGGCCGACTGGCCAAGTTCAAGATGCCGCGGTCGATCGACGTGGTGGAGGAGTTGCCCCGGCAGGCCAACGGCAAGTTGGTCAAGCGCAAGCTCAAGGATCCGTACTGGGCGGACGCCCGGTGAGCCGTATCGGGCGGACGCCCGCCGGCCCGGTTACCCACCGGCCACGGGGGCCGCTCACTACCCTGGACGCATGACCAGTACCCCGACCGCCCGTGATCTCACGCTCGCCCAGATCCTCGAGCGGCAGCAGCAGGCGTTCCTCGCCGACCCGCAGCCCGAGGCCGGGATACGGCGAGATCGGATCCAGCGGCTCAAGCACCTCGTCCTGGACAACGCGGCCGAGTTCACCGAGGCGATCCGCGAGGACTACGGGTGCCGACCCGAGACGCTCTCCACGATCACCGACATCGCCTCATCGATCCCGGACCTGGATCATCAGCGCGGCCACCTCGCCAGGTGGATGAGGCCGAAGCGGGTCTCCCGAGCCCTCGACGCGGTGGGGTTCACCCAGCAGGTCCGCCACGACCCCAAGGGCGTCGTCGGGATCATCGGCCCCTGGAACTTCCCCCTGTACCTGACGATCGTGCCGGCCGGGTCGGCGCTCGCCGCGGGCAACCGGGTCATGCTCCGGCCGTCGTCGGTCACCGCGCGCACGACCGAGGTGCTCTGCAGCCGGGCGCCCGAGTACTTCGCCGTCGACGAGTTGGCCGTCGCGGGGCCCGAACACGGCCGCGGTTCGGACTTCTCCCGTCTGCCCTTCGACCACCTGTTCTTCACCGGCTCCCCGGGCGTCGGCAGGTCCGTCGCCAGGGACGCCGCCGCCAACCTCACCCCGGTCACCCTCGAACTGGGCGGCAAGAACCCCGTCGTGGTGGACACCAGCGCCGACCTCGACCGAGCCGCGCGGGGCATCGCGGCATCCCGCATGATCAACGGCGGCCAGGTGTGCATGTGCCCGGACTACGTCTTCGTCCCCCGGGCGGAGGTGGACAGGTTCTGCGACACCGTCCTGGACCAGTGGCGCAGGACCCTCCCGGCCATCGTGGGCAACCCCGAGTACACCGCGATCGTCAACACGTCCAACTACGAGCGCGTCGTTGGCCTGATCGACGACGCCGTGGCCAAGGGTGCCGTCAGGCGCGACGCCGCCCCGGCGGGGGAGCGGTTGCCGGACGCGGGTGTCCGGAAGATCGCACCCACCCTTCTCACCGGTGTGACGCCCGAGATGGAGATCGACTCGGACGAGGTGTTCGGGCCCGTACTCACGGTCTTCGGATACCGGAGCCTCGACGAGGCGGTCCGCTACATCAACGAGCGGCCCAGCCCGCTGGTCCTGTACTGGTACGGCCAGAAGAACAGCCGCTTCGACACCGTGGCCGACCGCACCCGCTCGGGAAACATCTACGGCAACGACTTCGGCATCGGGATGGCCTCCCCGGCCGTCCCCTTCGGCGGGGTCGGCGATTCGGGGATGGGCGGCTACCACGGGCACTACGGATTCCGGACGTTCACCCACGAGCGCGCCGTCGCGATGCACTCCTACGACGTCAACGTCTCCCGGGTGCTCGCGCCCCCGTTCACCGCGGGCAAGAAGAGGCTGGCCTCGGGGTACCTCGGGGTGATGAAGGCCCGGACCCGGCTGGGGCTCTAGTCGGGTCCGGGCGCCCGGTCACTCCCCGCGGAACTCGGGCCTGCGCTTCTCCGCGAACGCGCGAGGGCCCTCCTTGGCATCGGCAGAGGCGAAGACCCGTCCGCCGACCTCGGCGTCGACGCGGAAGGCCTCCTCCTCGTGCATGCCCTCCGTGCGCCGGATGGTCTCGATCATCCCCTGCACCGCGAGGGGCCCGTTCGCGGCGATGAGCCCGGCGATCTCCAGGGCCTTGTCCAGGGCGGTGCCGTCCTCGACCACGTGGCCGATCAGCCCGAACCGCTCCGCCTCCTCGGCGGTGAGATGGCGGCCCGTCATGAGGACCTCCATCGCGACGGTGTAGGGGATCTGACGCACGAGTCGCACCGCGGAGCCGCCGAGGGGGTATAGGCCCCAGCGGGCCTCGGAGACGCCGAACCTGGCGGAGCGCCCGGCGACCCGGATGTCGGTGCCCTGCAGGATCTCGGTCCCGCCGGCGATCGCCGGGCCCTCGACCGCGGCGATGAGCGGCTTGCTCAGCCGGCGCCCCTTGAGCAGCGCGGGCAGACGGGTCAGGTCCCAACCCCCACCCGCGAACTTGTCGCCCGGCGCGTCCTTGTTCATCGCCTTGAGATCCGCACCCGCGCAGAAGTACCCGCCCGCGCCGGTCAGGATGCACGCGCGGATGTCCGGGTCGGAGTCCACCAGATCCCACGCCGCCTCCATGCCGCGCATCATCGGCCCGGACAGCGCGTTGCGCGCCTCGGGGCGGTTCATGGTCACCACCAGGACGTGTCCACGCCGCTCGGTGAGCAGGTGCTGGTCCTCGGGCGTCTCGACGCGGGTCATCGGGCCTCCAAAAATTAGTTACACGGGTTCACGGCTTTCGCCCACGGCCGACGGTAACACGTTCTACTTTGGGTGTATGGCGTACACCATCGGAGATCTCGTCGAGCACAGTGTCGATCGCGTTCCGGACCGGGTCGTCCTGGTCCAGGAGGGTCGGTCGTTCACCTTCAGGGAACTGGAGGAGCGGGCCAACAGGCTCGCCCACCACCTCCGGTCCGTCGGTGTCGGACCCGACGACAAGGTGGCGGTGTACAGCCGCAACACCATCGAGGCGGTCGAGGCGATGGTCGCGATCTTCAAGATCCGCGCCGTGATGGTCAACGTCAACTACCGGTACGTCCCGGCCGAGCTCGAGTACCTGCTCGACAACTCCGACTCCGTCGTGGTGGTCCACGAGCGGCGCTATTCGGACGTCCTCGCCCGGGCCCTGCCCAACACGCCGGGGGTCCGGCACTGCCTGGTCATCGAGGACGGCACCGACACCCCTGACCCGCAGACGCCCGACGGGGTCTCCGTCGCCCACTACGACGACGCGCTGGCGGCGCAGTCGCCGGAGCGCGACTTCGACGAACGCTCGAACGACGACATCTACATGCTCTACACCGGCGGCACCACGGGCTCCCCGAAGGGAGTGATGTGGCGTCAGGAGGATGTGTTCATGGTCCTCGGCGGCGGCATCGACTTCCTCACCGGTGAGAAGGTCGCGGACGAGTGGGAGCTGGCGAACAAGGCGGTCGACGGTGGCGTCCTGGTCCGCGCCGCCCTGCCCCCGCTCATCCACGGTGGTGCCCAGTGGGCGATCCTCATGGCGTTGTTCGCCGGCCACACCAGCGTGCTCATCCCGGAGTTCGACGCCGAGACCGTCTGGCGGACCGTGACCGAGCACAAGATCAATCTCCTGTTCATCACGGGAGACGCCATGGCGCGTCCCCTGATCGAGGCATGGGACGCGGAGAAGTACGACTCGTCGTCGTTGTTCTACATCGGGTCCTCCGCGGCCCTGTTCTCGCCCTCGGTCAAGGACCAGTTCATCGAGGCGTTCCCGAACGTCATGCTCTCGGACTCGATCGGGTCCTCCGAGACCGGCTTCTCCGGGATCGCGCTCGCGGAGAAGGGCAAGACCCACACCGGTGGACCCCGCGTGAAGATCGACGGGGAGACGACGGTCCTCGACTCCGAGGGCAACGAGGTCCAGCCCGGTTCCGAGGTCATCGGCAAGGTCGCGCGCACCGGGCACATCCCGGTGGGGTACTACAAGGACGAGGTCAAGACCGCGGCCACGTTCAAGACGTACGGCGGGAAGCGCTACTCGATCCCCGGTGACGACGCCCGGGTCGAGGAGGACGGCACCGTCACGATGCTCGGCCGCGGATCGGTCTCCATCAACACCGGAGGCGAGAAGGTCCACCCGGAGGAGGTCGAGGCCGCCCTCAAGACGCACCCCGACGTGTACGACGCGCTCGTGATCGGCGTCCCCGACGAGCGGATGGGCCACAAGGTCGCCGCCGTGCTCCACACGCGTGACGGCAAGTGCCCGCCGATCGACGAGCTGAACGACCACGCGCGGCGAGAGATCGCCCGCTACAAGTGCCCGCGAGCGCTGTGGGTCGAGCAATCGGTCAAGCGCAATCCCGCGGGCAAACCCGACTACCGATGGGCCGCGGAGATCGCCGCGTCCCGCCCCGCAGACGACAGCCAGGAGATCAGCAAGTGAGCATCCGTACCCCACTCGCGGAGGAATTCGGGATCGAGTACCCGGTCTTCGCCTTCACCCCGTCCAAGGCGGTCGCCGCAGCGGTGACGCGCGCCGGCGGCATGGGCGTCCTCGGGTGCGTCCGCTACAACGACGCGGCCGAGCTCGACGAGGTCCTGACCTGGATGGACGAGAACACGGACGGGAAGCCGTACGGCGTGGACATCGTCATGCCGAACAAGGTACCCACCGAGGGCAGCACCACCGACATCGCCGCGATGATCCCCGAGGAGCACAAGGCGTTCGTCTCCCGGGTCCTCGACGACCTCGGGGTGCCGCCCCTCGGTGACGACGCCGAGCACAACGCCGGTGTCCTGGGGTGGCTCCACTCGGTCGCCGAAGCGCACGTCGAGATGTCGCTCAAGCACCGCCCGGTGCTCATCGCCAACGCGCTCGGCTCCCCGCCCAAGCACATCGTGGACCTCGCGCACGCCAACGGGATCAAGGTCGCCGCGCTCGCCGGTGCGAAGAAGCACGCGCTCGCGCACGTGGACAACGGCGTCGACATCGTGATCGCCCAGGGCGGGGAGGCCGGCGGCCACACCGGCGAGGTCGCGACCCTCGTTCTGGTGCCGGAGATCGTCGCTGCGCTCGACGGGCGCGCGCCCGTGCTGGCCGCCGGCGGGATCGGGAGCGGCTCGCAGGTCGCGGCCGCGATCGGCATGGGCGCCGAGGGGGCGTGGATGGGCTCCCGGTGGCTCACCGCCGCGGAGTACGGCGATGACGGCGGCTCCAAGGCGATGCAGGAGGCGCTCGTCGCGGCCACCAGTGCCGACACCGTCCGCACCCGCATCTACTCGGGCAAGCCCGCGCGCCTGCTCAAGAGCAAGTGGACCGAGGCGTGGGCGGCCGAGGGTGCGCCGAGTCCGTTGCCGATGCCGCTGCAGAACATCCTCGTCGCGGAGGCGCACCAGCGGATCTCGGAGGCGCAGGATCCGGAGGTCGTGGCCATGCCGGCGGGCCAGATCATCGGTTCCCTGGAGGGTGTCGTCCCGGTCGCCGAGACGATGGCCCAGATCGCGAGAGAGTACGAGGCGGCGGTGGAGCGCCTGCGCGGCACCCTGGGCTGACCACGCTGACCACCCTCGGCTGATCACGCTGGGCTGACCATCCTGGGCTGACGTCAGCGCGCGTCCGGATTTCTTTCACTGCCGCCCCCGGCGATGAACCCTCGCCCGCACCGATGCGCACGCGAGAGTTCATCGCCGGGGGCGGCTGTGTTCTGGGCGTACAGGCGCGGCCGCGGATGCCCGCCCACGCGCCGTGGGGCGGCTCAGGACTGCGTGATGAACAGGAACATCGCCGCCCAGTGACAGGCGAACGCGATGACCGTGCAGGTGTGGAAGACCTCGTGGAAGCCGTAGACCCCGGGAACGGGATTCGGCCGCTTGAGCCCGTAGACCACGGCCCCGCCCGTGTAGGCCACGCCGCCGGCGACCACGAGTGCGACCCCCACGAGGTTGGCCTCGACGAGGTCGCCGGCGAACCACACCGCCGTCCAGCCCAGGACGATGTACAGCACCACGTACAACCACCGGGGCGCCGACAACCAGAACAGGCGGAACGCGATACCGATCAGCGCGCCCGTCCACACGATCACCAGCAGGATCGTGCTGGCCGGGGGGTCGAGCGCGGCGACCGTCATGGGGGTGTAGGTGCCCGCGATGAGCAGGAAGATGTTCGAGTGGTCCAGCCGGCGCAACAGCGCGGTGGCCTCCGGGCCCCAGGTACGGCGGTGGTAGAGGGCCGAGATCCCGAAGAGCAGCGACGACGTGGCCAGGAACACCGCGCACGCCCATTTCAGCGCGGTCCCGTCCGCCAGGACGGTGAGGACCACGCCGAGGACCACGGCCACCGGCAGCGTCCCGGCGTGGATCCACCCGCGCAGCAGCGGTTTCTCGGGTAGCGCGGGGACGCCGAAGTCGTCGTCGTCCCCCTCGGGCCTCGGGTGTGCAGCGGAGTTCACACGCAGAACCTACCGCCACCTCACACGGGCGTGAACGTCCTGTGACCGTCCACACGCGCCCACACACGGTCGCCGGCGGGGTCGGGGCCCAGCGCGGTGAGGTCGCGGGCGCGGAACTTGAAGCTCGCCGTGCGCGGCAGCCCCGCGGTCACCCGCAACAGCGACGGCCACTGCTTGGGACCCAGGTCGGACTGCTCGGCGAGGAACTCCCCCATGCCGGCCGCCACCTCGGACGGTTCCGCCCCGTCCCGCAGGACGACCGCCGCGGCGACGGCGTCGCCGATCGTGCCCGGTCCGCGCACCTCGCCCGCCGGCACGGCGTACACGCCCACCTCGACCAGATCGGGATGGCGTCGCAGGACGCGTTCGACCGGCGCGGCGGCCAGGTTCTCCCCGTCGACCCGCATCCAGCCACCGGATCGGCCCGCG
>NZ_JAALDZ010000161.1:0-11014 GCF_014145125.1 Dietzia sp. CQ4
CCCGGCCCGGCCCCGACCGGCCCCGACCGGCGGGCTCGCGTGCCGGTCAGGGCCGCATGCGCCGGAAACTCACCACGGGCCGGTCCCCGGCCAGGTCCTCTCGGGGGGCGCACACCGACTCCACCTGCCGGCGGGCCTGCTCGGGGACGGGGGTGCCGGGGTCGAGGACCGAGAGGTACTCCTTGTGCTCGGCCAGCGCGGCGACGGCCGGTTCGACGAACCCCTCGACGTCCACGTAGTGGGTGGGCTGCGGTGCGGACTCGAACCACATCCGGGGACGCCCCTCGGCGGCGTCCACGCCGACGGCGGCCACCAGGTCGTCATACGTCGCGCCCACCGCGGCACCGAACTCCATGTGATCGCTCTGGTTGGGGGCACCGGGCGCCCACTCGGGCCCCGAGTACAGGGAGATCACGATGTCCGGCCGGTGACGGCGGAGGGAGTCCGCGATCGCGTCGCGGAGCTCCGAGTCGTTGACGATCCTGCTGTCGGGGAAGCCGAGGAACTCCACCTCCTCGACGCCCACGATCGCCGAGGAGCGGCGCTGTTCCTCCTCCCGGACCGGTCCGGCGATCGAGGGGGGCATCCCCTCGATCCCCGCCTCGCCGCTCGAGGCCAGCACGTAGACGATGTGGCGACCCTCCGCGGTCCAGCGGGCCACCGCGGCGGACATGCCGTACTCGGGATCGTCGGGATGGGCGACCAGGACCAGGCCGCGGGTCCAGTCGGTGGGAAAGGGCTCGGGTGGGGTCATGGGGAGAGTATTGCCGATCCGGGGTGACGAGTCGGTAGCGTCCGAACACATGGCCCTCACCGAGTGGTTGCTCTCCGCGCACGAGCGGGGCAACCCTGACACCCGTCTGGATTCCCGTCATCCCGGGAACGAGGCCTGGTCGGAGGGCAACGAGGTCCGCCCACTGGTCCACGGGGCCACGTATTTCGCCGAGCTCTTCGACAGGATCGAGGCCACCGGGCAGGGCGATCTGATCCTGTTCACCGACTGGCGCGGCGACGCGGACGAGCGGCTCACGGGGCAGCCCGGCAGCGAGGTCTCGGCGGTGCTGCGACGGGCCGTCGACTGCGGGGTGGCCGTGCACGGGCTCGTGTGGCGCTCGCACTCGGGGATCGACGAGTTCTCCCACGAGGAGAACCGACGGCTCGGGCGGAAGGTCGATGACCGGGGCGGCAACGTCCTGCTGGACATGCGGGTGCCGCCGCGCGGGTCGCACCACCAGAAGATGGTGGTGATCCGACACGCGGACGCCCCGCGGCGGGACGTGGCCTACGTGGGCGGCATCGATCTGTGCCATTCGCGGCGGGACGACGCCCGACACCGGGGCGACCCGCAGGCGCAGTCGATGTCCGAGGTCTACGGGGTGACGCCGCCGTGGCACGACGTGCAGTGCGCCATCTCGGGACCGGCCGTGTACGACGCCGAGACGGTGTTCCGGGAACGGTGGGAGGACCCGGCGCCCCTGACGCGGTCGCGTCGCCGGTTCCGCGTGGACCGCGACCACGTGGACGTGCGCGCCGAACCCTTGCCCCCGCAGGCGCCGCCGCCGCCGGCGGTGCCGGGTGGCACGCACGTCGTCCAGCTGCTCCGCACCTACGCCGGCCGGCACGGTCGACGTGCCTACCCGTTCGCACGGAGGGGTGAGCGGAGCGTCGCCCGCGGGTACGCCAAGGCGTTCGAGCGTGCCCGTGACCTCATCTACGTGGAGGACCAGTACCTGTGGTCGCGCGCGATCGCGGACTCCTTCGTGGAATCGCTCCAGCGGGACGAGGGACTGCACCTGATCGTCGTGATGCCCCGGTGGACGGACAGCGACAACCCGATCTCCCGTCTCCCGCAGCTCCTCGGCCGGCAGCGCGCCATGAGCCGACTCGCCGCCGCGGCCCCCGGCCGGGTGGCCTTCTACGCGCCGGAGAACTCCGACGGCACCCCGGTCTACGTCCACGCCAAGGTGTGCGTCGTGGACGACACCTGGTGTTCGGTCGGCTCCGACAACTTCAGCCGGCGCTCGTGGACCCACGACTCGGAACTCTCGGCGGTGGTGGTGGACACGGCCGCGTCCGATCACAGTCCGTACGCCCGCAGACTGCGTCTGACCCTGGCCGCCGAGCACCTGGGGCGCGGCGTGGACGGTCCGGGGTATCCGGGGGACGTGTCGGAGATCGCGCACGGGGACGGCGATCCGGGCGACGACGACGACCTCGCGTGCCTGATGCACGACTGTCCGGACGCGGTGGGGACGTTTCGGACCTTCGCCGACGCGGCCGCCGCGCTCGAGGAGTGGCATCGCGGCGGTCGCCGGGGGACGCGGCCCCCGGGTCGGCTGCGTCCGCTCGCGCCGCCGCGGCTCAACCCGCTGACGATGGCGCTGGCGTTCCCGGCCTACCGCTGGCTGCACGATCCGGACGGTCGCCCCTGGCACCTGCGGGTGCGCGGGCGGTACTGATCCGCGGGCGGTGCTGATCCGCGGGCGGTGCTGAACCGCGGGCGGGACCGCCGGGAGGCCCCGGTCGGTCTGGGTAGGCTGAACCGCGCACGTCGCGTCGATCGACCACCGGAGGCCATGGTGACCCTGCTCTTCCCCGACTACCGCCCCTCCTGGGAGACCGACGACCACCGGCTCCTGCGCGAGCACGCCCGCGCCTTCTTCGCCAAGGAGATGACGCCCAACCAGGAGAAGTGGGCCCGGCAGAAGCACGTGGACCGCGAGACCTGGCTGCGCACCGGCGAGGCCGGGCTGATCTGCCTCGACGTGGCCGAGGAGTTCGGCGGCCAGGGCGGGGACCCGGGCATGGAGTACCTCGTCACCGAGGAACTCGTCTACTCGGGGGACACGGCGTTCGGCATGGGGGTCGGATCGACCATCACCCCCCACTACGTGGCCAACTACGCCACCGACGAGCAGAAGCGGGAGTGGCTGCCCAGGTTGTGCTCCGGTCAGTGGATCTCCGCGATCGCCATGAGCGAGCCCGGTGCCGGTTCGGACCTGCAGGGCGTCCGCACCACCGCGCGGCGTGACGGTGACCAGTACGTCATCAACGGCTCCAAGACCTTCATCTCCAACGGTGGCTCCGCCGACTTCGTGGTGGTGGCGGCCAAGACCGACCTCGACGCAGGCCACAAGGGCATGGCGCTGTTCGCCGTGGAGGCCGACACCCCCGGTTTCGAGCGGGGCCGCGTGCTGGAGAAGATGGGCCGTCACGGCGCCGACACCGCGGAGCTGTTCTTCAACGACATGCGTGTGCCCGCCGCCAACCTCCTCGGCGGCGAGGAGGGGCAGGGCTTCTACCAGCTCATGAACCAGCTCCCGCGCGAGCGCCTGGCGATCGCGGTGGACGCCCTGGCGATGGCCGAGGCCGCCGTGGTGGAGACCCTCGCCTACACCCGTGAGCGGCAGGCCTTCGGCAAGCCGATCCTCGACTTCCAGAACACGCGGTTCGAGCTGGCGGCGTGCAAGACCTCCGTCATGGCCACCCGCACCTTCATCGACCACTGCATCTCCCGCGAGATCGCCGGCGAGCTGGACGCCGTGACCGCCTCGATGGCCAAGCTCCAGGCCACCGACATGCTCGACGACGTGGTGGACCGCTGCCTCCAGCTGTTCGGGGGCTACGGCTACATGATGGAGTACCCCATCGCGCAGAAGTTCGCCGCCGCCCGCGTCATGCGGATCTACGGCGGCACCAACGAGATCATGAAGGAGGTCATCGGCCGGGCGCTGTGACCCGCCGCGCGTGGGCGTCGAGCGGCTACTATCGACAGTCGTCGATACATTCTGCCGGGGGAGCCACCGTGACCGATCGTCCGTCCGTCCTCTTCGTCTGCGTCCACAACGCGGGCCGCTCACAGATGGCCGCGGCCTACACCGAGCACCTGTCCGGAGGCGCGGTGGAGGTCCGCTCGGCCGGGTCGGCGCCGGCGGACTCGATCAACCCGGCCGTCGCCGAGGCGATGGCGGAGGACGGCATCGACATCTCGGCGGCCACGCCGAAGGTCCTCACCACCGAGGCGGTGCGGTCGAGCGACGTGTGCATCACCATGGGCTGCGGTGACGTCTGCCCGGTCTTCCCGGGCAAGCGGTACCTGGACTGGACCCTCGACGACCCCGCCGGTCAGGGTGTCGACGCGGTCAGGCCCATCCGAGACGAGATCAGGCGCCGGGTGACCGGACTCCTCGCCGAGCTCGGCGTGCGCCCGGTCTAGCGTCCGCGCAGGATCTCGGTGAGCTGACGGACGGTGGGCACCTTCCCTCCCAGGACGAGGTCGTCGTCGATCACCAGCCCGGGTGTCTTCATCAGTCCGTAGCCGGCGATCTCGCCGACGTCGGTGACCTCGACGATCTCCGCGTCCTCGCCCAGCGCTGCCAGGGCCTCCCTCGTGCGGGTGACGAGGGTGTGGCAGTTGCGGCAGCCGGGCCCGAGCACCTTGACGATCATGGTTCCTCCTGCATCCGGGGTCAGGCGATCACGTTGAACAGTAGGCCGATGGCGAGGATGCCGGCCGCCACGACGGCGAAGAACAGTGCGAGCAGTGGTGGCCTCATGACCCGCCTGAGCATGATCGCCTGGGGGATGGACAGCGCGATCGAGCTCATGATGAACGCCATGACGGTGCCCAGGCTCATGCCCTTGGCCCACAGTGCCTCGGCGATCGGCACGACCCCGGCTCCGTTGACGTAGAGGGGGATCCCCGCGAGGGTGGCCACGAGCACCGCCAGCGGGTTGTCCGGGCCCGCCCAGCGGAGGAAGAAGTCCTCGGGGACCCACCCGTGGATCACCGCGCCGACGCCGACGCCCACCACCACCCAGATCCACACGCTACGGAGGATGTCGCGGGATTCGCCGAGAGCGGCGTCCACCCGTTCGCGCAGCGAGGGCACGTGGCCGTCCGCGCGGAGTACGGCGACGCGGGTGGTGAAGACGACGTCGTCGACCCACCTGTCGAGCCGGAACCGGGACAGGGCCCATCCCGCGACGAAGGCGATGGCGGCGCCGGCGCCGACGTAGGCCGCGGCGATGTGCCACCCGAACATCTCGCCGATCATGATGGCCGCGATCTCGCTGATGAGCGGGGAGGCGATGAGGAAGGTGAGGGTGACCGAGAGCGGGATCCCCGCGGCCACGAAGCCGATGAACAGTGGGATCGAGCTGCAGGAGCAGAAAGGGGTCACCACGCCGAGCACGATGGCCAGCGTGAGGCCGACGAACAGCCCCCGGCCCTCGAGCCAGTCCCGCGCGCGGTCGAGGTCGAGGCTCGCCCGGAGCATACCCACCAGGAACATCAGCCCGAGGAGCAGGAGGACGATCTTGACGGTGTCGTAGAGGAAGAAGTGCACGGCACCGATCGCGCGGTCGGCGAGGTCGAGTCCGAGCCAGCCGACGGCCGCGTCCCAGAACCACTCGTTGGCCACCCACAGGGCCACCCAGGACGCCGCGGCCAGCGCGAGCGCCGCCACGAGCCGACGCTGCTCACGGGCACCGGTGTCGGTGTCCGGGGCGTCGTTCCCCGGGCCGGACGGGCCGGTCGCGGAGGCGGGCAACGAGGTCATACCTCCACTGTAGGATTGGTATCGATGAGTGTCGATAGGAACTGTTCAGGGGGTGGCGAGAGGGGGTCGGGCAGGGTGAGGGACGTCGTGGTGATCGGAGGCGGCCAGGCCGGCCTGGCCGCCGGTTTCCATCTCACCCGCGCCGGCGCGGACTTCGAGATCCTCGACGCGTCCGACGGGCCGGGGGGTGCGTGGCCGCACACCTGGCCCTCCTTGCGACTGTTCTCGCCCGCCGACTACTCGTCCCTCCCGGGTCGCAGGATGCACCGGACGGACGACGGGAACCCCGACGCGGCCCACGTGGTGGAGTATCTGCGCGGGTACGAGGAGTACTACGGGCTGCCCGTCCGGCGCGGGGTCCGGATCGTGGCCGTGGAGCGGGACGATCCGGACGGGTTCGTCGTCCGTGCCGCCGACGGCCGCCGGTGGCGTGCTCGCGCGGTGATCAGTGCCACCGGGACGTGGTCGAGGCCGTTCGTGCCGACCTGTCCGGGCGTCGGGGGTTTCCGGGGCCATCAGATCCACAGCGCCGGATACCGGGGTCCGGAGCCGTTCGGCGGCCGGCGCGTCGTGGTGGTGGGCGGTGCGAACTCGGGCGCGCAGATCGCCGCCGACCTCGCCGGACATCTGCAGCAGAGCGACGGCGAACTGATCTGGTGCACCGCCGGGCCCCCGCGCTATCTGCCCGACCACGTCGACGGACGGGAGTTGTTCCGGGTCGCCACCGCCTCGGTCCGGTCCGGGAGCGGCCGCGGTGTCGCGGAGTTGGGCGACATCGTCGTCGTCCCCCCGGTGCGCGCCGCCCGCGACGCGGGCCTGCTCGTGGCCACCCCGATGTTCGACCGGTTCCACCCCGGCGGGGTGGAGTGGGACGACGGCCGACGTGAGGCGGTCGACGCGGTGATCTGGTGCACCGGATTCCGCCCGGCTCTCGGGCACCTCCGCGGTCTTGGGCTGTCGCGGGTCGGCGGCAGGGTGGTCGCCGACGGGCCCGTGGTGCCGGACGTGCCCGGGCTGTTCCTGCTCGGCTACGGCGACTGGTGCGGCGCGGCCTCGGCGACCCTCATCGGGGTCGGTCAGTGGGCGAAGGCGGCCGTGGCCGCAGCTCTCGGCCGGTGATCAGGCCCTGAGGCGCGCGACGATCTCGACGAACTCCTCCGCGTAGCCCAGGTGGGTCCGCAGTCGCTCGAGCCGTTCGGTGGCCTCAGCCTCGATCTCGGCGATCAGCGCGGCCGATCCCGCCGGGTCGTCGGCTCGGCGGTCCAGGGCCCGGCAGAAGTCGCGCATGCGTTCCAGGCTGAACCCCAGGGGCTTCATCCGGCGGATGAGCAGGAGCCGCTCGACGTCCCCCGGCGTGTAGAGGCGGAACCCGCCCGGGGAGTGCGCGGAGGGGCTGACCAGACCGAGTTCGTCGTAGTGCCGCAGGCTCCGGATCGACAGCGCGGTGCGCTCGGCGACCTCGCCGATCTTCATGGTCTGCTCGCCGCGACTTGGCCCGCCCACAACTCTCCCGTTACGGTAGCTTTCTACTCTCACGCCGTGTGAGAGTCCTGACCCCGACTGTAGGTGATCCGTGAGCACCGAGTTCCCGACCGGCGTGCTGCCCTCGTTCCGCGCCGCGTTCTCCTCCCCCGCCCGGCTGCGGACCGAGGTCCTCGCCGGCCTCGTGGTGGCCCTCGCGCTCATCCCGGAGGCGATCTCGTTCTCCATCCTCGCGGGCGTCGACCCCCGGGTCGGTCTGTTCGCGTCCTTCACCATGGCGGTCACGATCGCCTTCACCGGAGGACGCCCGGCGATGATCTCGGCGGCCACGGGAGCGATCGCGCTCGTCGTGGCGCCGGTCGTGCTCGAGCACGGACTGGACCACCTCATCGCCACGGTCCTCCTGGCCGGGGTGCTGCAGGTGCTGCTGAGCGTGTTCGGGGTCGCGAGGCTGATGCGGTTCATCCCACGCTCGGTGATGGTCGGATTCGTCAACGCGCTCGCGATCCTCATCTTCTCCGCCCAGATCCCGCACCTGGTGGGCGTGCCGTGGCTGGTGTACCCGCTGGTGGCGGTGGGGCTGCTCGTCCTCGTGTTCTTTCCCAGGCTCACCACGGTGATCCCCGCGCCCCTGATCGCGATCGTGGCACTGACGATCGTGGTGGTGTGGGTGGGATGGTCGGTCCCCAACGTGCACGACCAGGGCGAGTTGCCCGGGTCGCTGCCGACCCTCCTGCTGCCGGACGTGCCGCTCACCCTGGAGACGCTGCAGGTCATCGCCCCCTACGCGCTCGCCATGGCGCTCGTGGGGCTCATGGAGTCGCTGATGACGGCCAAGTTGGTCGACGACATCACGGAGACGCACTCCGACAAGACGCGTGAGGGCTGGGGTCAGGGCGTCGCCAATCTCGTCACCGGTTTCTTCGGCGGGATGGGCGGCTGCGCGATGATCGGGCAGACGATGATCAACGTCAAGGCCTCGGGCGCACGGACGCGGCTGTCCACCCTGCTCGCCGGCGTGTTCCTGCTGGTCCTCGTCGTCGTCCTGGGCGACGTCGTCGGACTGATCCCGATGGCCGCACTGGTCGCGGTGATGATCATGGTCTCGGTGGGGACCATGGACTGGCACTCGATCCATCCCCGGACACTGCGGCTGATGCCGCTGTCGGAGACCCTCGTCATGGTCGTCACCGTGGCGGCGACGGTGTGGACCCACAACCTCGCGATCGGCGTGATCCTGGGGGTGGTCACGGCGATGATCATGTTCGCGCGCCGGGTCGCGCACATGACGACCATCGAGAAGGTCGCCGAGCTCGACACGGACCACGACGGGGCGGTCGACACCCGCACCTACCGGGTCACGGGCGAGCTGTTCTGGGCCTCGAGCAACGACCTCGTGTACCGGTTCGACTACTCCGGCGACCCCGAGCACGTGGTGCTCGATCTCACCGACGCCGACATCTGGGACGCCTCGACCGTCGCCACGCTCGACGCCGTGCAGCAGAAGTACGCGGCCAAGGGCAAGACCCTCACGGTGATCGGACTCGACGGTGCCAGCAGGGAGCGGCTCGACAAGCTCTCGGGCAGGCTCGGCGCCGGGCACTGAGCGCGGGTCGGTCCCGGGCGAATCCCCCCGGCCGGGCTTCCGAAAGCATCGATGGGCATCTATATTGATGGATGTCGATACGAGGCTTGGAGGCCGACATGTCCCGATCCGTGCACGACGCTCCTCTCCCCGAACTGCTCATGCCTCAGACGCAACTCCAGCGTGACGCCCGCGAGCTGGCCCGGCACTACGAGGGCGTGTTCAGTCCGCAGACCGTCGAGCGCGTGGTGTTCGAGTCCTATGCCGCGTTGCGTCGGACCGCGCGGGTCACCGCCCATCTGCCGTCGCTGTCCCGCCGCTTCGCGACCGACCGGCTCAAGGCTCTCGCGCAGGCGGAGGGGCGGGTCGCCAAGGACGTCCCCGAGGTGCTCTTCATCTGCGTCCAGAACTCGGGGCGCTCCCAGATGGCCGCGGCTCTCATGGCGGACCGGTCGGAGGGGCGGGTCCACGTCCGGTCCGCAGGCTCGCTCCCGGCGTCCGGGATCGACGAGAACTGCCGGGCGGCCATGGCCGAGGTCGGGCTCGACCTGACCTCGGAATACCCCAAGCCGCTCACCGACGACGTGGTGGCGGCCGCCGACGTGGTGATCTCCATGGGGTGCGGGGACGCCTGCGCCGTCTATCCGGGCAAGCGGTACCTGGACTGGGATGTCTCGGACCCCGCAGGCCAGGATCTCGACCGCGTCCGCTCCATCCGTGACGACATCGACGCCCGGGTCCGCCAGGCCCTTCCGGAGATCGTCGGCATGACGCCCGCGACCGCCCCCGGTGCTCCGAGTTCGGGTGGTGCGACCAGGGAGGCGGCGTCGCCCTGAACGGTCCTCGGGCTGAACGGTCCTCAGGCTGAACAGTCCTCAGGCGAGGCGGAGACCTCGGACGTCGACGATGTCGCGGATCTGGGAGAACGCCTCCGGGACGATGCTGTAGTGCGCCATCCGGCCGCGTTGTTCGCGGGTGACGAGTCCCGCCTCGACCAGCTTCTTCATGTGATGACTCACGGTGGGCTGGGAGATCCCCAGCGGTTCGGTGAGGGTGCACACGCAGACGTCATCGCACTCCGCCGCCGCGATGTGCGAGAGCAGGCGGAGGCGCATGGGGTCGGCCAGGGCCTTGAACCGGGCCGCCGCGGCTTCGGCCTCGGCCTGGGTGAGCGGCCCGTTCGCGCCGGCGATGCAGCAGTATTCGGCGGATTCGGGCGAGGTCATGGTCCCAGGTTACTCGGACGACCGGGGCGGGGGAGGCCTGTGGATGTCCCCCCCTTGCCCATTCGAAAGTGTGTGCGTATACTAGAACACTAGTTCGATACAATGTGACGGCGACGTACGAGTGGGCGTACGGGTGGAGGTGAGGGCGTGGACGAGACGGCTGGTGGCGCGACAAGTGGGGTCGGTCGTTCTGGTCACCCGTCCCCGCTCGGGAGGTTGTCCGATTCCGCCCGCGACACCTGGGTGGCGGAGAATCGCGCCGCCGGGGCCCGCCTGGCCGCGTGTTACGAGATGTTCCGCGAGTGCGTGCGCCAGGACGAGGCCGGGGCGGGGGACGGCTCCCCGCCCGGGCATGCGGTGGTCGACCCGTTCGACGTGTGCACCGGCTACGTCGTGGCGTCGATGCCCATCTCCTCTGGCCGCGCCGCCGCCATGATCAGCCTCGCCGCGGACCTGACCGAGCGCTACCCGGCCGTCATGGAGGCGCTCTCGGCCGGTCGGATGGAACAGCGCGCAGCCGAGTTGTTGGCCCGTCAGATGGCCACGGTCGATCCGGCCGTCCTGTCACGGGTTCAGCAGGAGGTCGTGGAGGACTACCTCGCCGCCATCGAGGCCGGCGAGCGTCCGGGCGCCCGGTCGGTGCGCGACTCCGTCGACGCGATCATCGCCCGCTACGACGCCAACGGGATCCGCGAACGAAGAGACGCCGCCGCCCGCGGACGCGGAGTCCACATCCGCAAGGGCGCCGACGGCATGACCAACCTGTGGGCCACCCTGGCCTCCGACGAGGCCGCTGTGCTGGCAGAGGCCATCGACCAGCGCGCCGCAGAGTTCGCCAACCCCGCCCCGGACACCCCCGCGGAATCAGCGCAGGCCCGCGCCGACGCCGAGGGGGCGGACATGTCGAACTATCCGGTGCCCGAACGCCGCGCGGACGCCCTGCTGTCCCTGGTGTGCGGAGACCGGGGCCGCGCCCGTGCCACCGATCTCGCGCCGGACGAGCCGCCAGCGCCACTGCGGCCGCGGGTGACGGTCTTCGGCCGCGGTCGAGGTCTCGACCCGCAGGTCGAGTTTCCCCGCACCGGCGACTCCGCGCTCCAGGCGCTACTCGACATGCTCGCCGCCAGCGACGGGGCCAGCCTCGAACACGTCGACCCCGC
>NZ_JAALDZ010000162.1:0-11168 GCF_014145125.1 Dietzia sp. CQ4
CGGATCGCCGGACTAGGCGTACCCACTAGCCCTATCTGCCAATCGTGCGCGAAAGTCAGCTTTGGTCCGACTTTGGGCCGAGATTCCTATCGAGTGGCGTCTCTCGACAGCCATCCGTTGGGCGGGCCGCTTGTATCTCAAGATTGGATCTCTGATAGGTGCCATACCGTTCCCGGGGTGACCACCAGTCCACGGCTGGAGCAGTAATCGACCTTCTCGGATCCGTGCAATCGGGCCTCATGTTGAGCCACCTTTGCCAGCTCATCGAACGAGGGGAAGACCCGCCCATGGGCTGTTTCCAGGTGGCTTATTCATGGAGGCCCTCCACTTCCGCCCCTGGGTGGGCTCAGGAGTAGAAGCCCTCACGCAGATTGATGCCGTGCTCGACCCACGCCTTGAGTGCGGTGAGCATCATCGTCCACCCTTCGCAGTTGCCGAAGGCGTTCTCCGCGCCGCCGGGCGTCACGCGCCAGGCCCGCTCGGTGATCGTGACCAGCGTGCGCGCGCCGTCGTCGATCGGTTCGAACTCGAAGACCGTGGTGGTCTCGGTGTCCATGGCCTCGGCGCCCTCCCATCTGATGACCAGTCGCCGGGGTGGATCGGCCTCGACCACCGTCACCGGGAATCGCCCGGGGAAGTCGGCGAACTCCCACGAGACCTCCGCGCCCGGCTCGAGCCGGCCACGGGCGCCCCCGGTGGTGAAGTAGCGGGACAGTTGCGCGGGGTCGGCCACGGCCTCGTAGACGGCGTCGACGGGCCGCCCCACGCGACCCGAGACGGTGAAGGTCAGTTCTCTCAGCTCTCCAGACATGTTGTATATTTACAACATGTCTGCCGGAGAGCGCAAGGGTCAGGGTGACGACGACGCCGTGTTCAAGGCGCTCGCCGCCCCGATCCGGCGGCGCATGCTGGACGCCCTCAAGGATTCGCCGCGCTCGACCGGCGAGCTCTGTGCCCTCTTCCCCGAGAGTGACCGCACGACGGTGCTGCAGCACCTGCGCGTGCTCGAGCGGGCCGACCTGGTGACGGGGCGCAGGGTCGGCCGCGAGCGCCACCTGTCGCTCGCGCCGCTGCCGATCAAGCGGATCCACGACCGGTGGATCGGCGAGTACGCCCGCGCGGCGGTCGAGTTGCTCGACGAACTCGACGGACAGGGCGCATAACGACCTGTTTACAAACCGCGTGTGCTGCTGGGATGATCTGCGACAGCATCTAGTGAGCGTGCGGGTCCGTCCACCGCTGTTGATCGGCGACCCGGTCCCCACCGCACCATCCGTTGAGCGCGACGAGACGCCGGGAGTGCGCCATGACCGGGACCAGTACCGCCATCCGTCAGAGGCGCCGGGGTGTCGCGTGCACCCTCGCGATCCTGCTGGTGTTCTGCGCGGGCCTCGGGGCCGGGACGGGATCGTCGGCGGCCCAGTCCGCCGCCCCGCCACCCGTGCCCCTGCCGTCCGCCGACCCGTTCTACACCCCCGACGGGCCGATCGCAGATCTCGCGCCGGGGACGGTGATCAAGAGCAGGACCATGACCTACGGTTCGCTCGAACTCGCCACACCGCTCACCAGCACCCAGGTGCTCTACCGGACGACCGACCAGGCGGGCGGCCCGAGCGCCACCGTCGCGACGATCCTCAGGCCCCTGGTCCCGGGGCCCCCGAGGCTGATCTCCTACCACATGGCCTACGACGCATTGGGCTCCGAATGCGACCCCTCCTACACCCTGACCGGGAACGGTGCCCCGGGTCGGGCCGCGATCGCCGAACAGGGGGTGATCGCCGGCTACCTCGCGGCCGGCTACACCGTCGTCGTCCCCGACTACGAGGGCCCCGACCTGGAGTGGACGATCGGGCGCCAGTCCGCCTACGCCGCCCTCGACGGCGTCCGCGCGACCATCGACCACCTCGGACTGCCCGCCTCGACGCCGGTGGGACTGGCCGGATACTCCGGCGGGTCCGTCCCCACGCAGTGGGGTGCCGAGGTGGCCCCGACCTACGCACCGGAACTCAACATCGTCGGCGCGGCTGCCGGCGGGCTCCCCGTCAACATCGCACACAACCTCCCGTATGTGAGCGGGAGCGCCACATGGGCCGGGGTCATCCCCGCGCTCGTCGTGGCCTATCAGCGAGCGTATGGGATCGACACCGACAGCTTCCTGTCCGACTACGGCCGTCAGCTCGTCGAGACCGTCAGCTCGCAGTGCATCAACGCCTTCGCCGCCGACTATCCCGGGCTGACCGACGCCCAGATGGTCCGCCCCCCGTACACCTCCCTGTTGGACATCCCCGCCGTGGTCAGCGCGATCGGGGACAACGTGATGGGAACGACGGGCACGCCGCGGGTCCCGATGCTGCTCGCCGTGGGCAACCTCGACGGGATCGGAGACTCGGTCATGGTGACCGCGGACGTCGCCGGCCTGGCGCACGAGTACTGCACCCGCGGCGTCGCCGTCACCTACGCGCAGTACGACCGCCTCGGTCACTCCGAGGCCTTCGTGCCCTTCCAGGCGCAGACAGCCCAGTTCCTCACCGACCGGTTCGCCGGCCTCGCCCCCACCTCCAACTGTCAGGGGTCCTGACCATGTCGACCTTCTTCTCCGCCCGGCCTCACCGCGCACTGAGCAAGGGCTTCTACAAGGACCCCGACTTCGACTACGAGGTGCGGTGTCTTCTCGGCGCCGTCGCCTACGGCGCCGCCGAGGCCGGCGAGATCCTGGCGACCGTCGACGACGTCGGGGACGGCGATCACGACCACTGGTTCCGGGCCTGGCACGACCTCGGGAGCAGGGTCCACGCCGCGGCGGACCGGGAGGCGGCGGCCGGGCGGACGGTGACCGCGTCGGCGGCCTACCTGCGCGCGGCCACCTACCTCGCGGTCGCGGTGAACGCGGCGAGCGGCCTGCAGTCCGAGGACCTGCTGACATCCACCTTCCGCCTGCAGCGATCGAGTTGGGAGCGCTTCGTCGAGACCACCGACCGGATCGTCGAGCGCGTGACGATCCCCTGGGAGCAGGACTCGATGCCCGGGTGGTTCCTCCGGCCGTCCACCGACCCGGGACCCCGTCGGACGCTGGTGATGGTCAACGGCAGCGACGGTGCGACCAGCGGGCTCTGGCACAACGGCGCGGCCGGTGCACTCGAGCGTGGGTACAACGTGCTGCTGTTCGACGGACCGGGGCAGCAGTCGATGCTGTTCGAGCGGGGGATCGGCTTCCGCCCGGACTGGGAGTCGGTCCTCACCCCCGTCGTCGACCTCCTCCTGGGCCGCTCCGACGTGGATCCCGGGAGGCTGGCGGTCTACGGGCTCAGTCAGGGCGGCTACTGGGTGCCGCGGGCGCTGGCGTACGAACACCGCTTCGCCGCCGCGGTCGCGGACCCCGGGGTGGTGGACGTGGCGGCGTCGTGGACCGCGCACATCCCCTCCAGCCTGATGTCGTTGTTCCGCTCCGGCAAGAAGGAGGCGTTCGACCGCGACATGTCCCTGGGGGTGAGGTTCTCGTCCTCGACCGCGCGGACGTGGGCGTTCCGTGCGCGCCCGTACGGCCGGACCGGGTACTTCGACACCCTCGCCCAGGTGCACGAATACGCGCTCACGGCGGACGAGATGGCCGGCATCACCACCCCGCTGCTGGTGACCGATCCGGAGGACGAACAGTTCTGGCCCGGCCAGTCCGAGCGGCTCGCCGCCGGCGCGGGCGGCCCCACCGAACTGGCGCGGTTCACCGCCGCCGAGGGCGCCAACTTCCACTGTCAGCCACTGGCCAGACAACTCACCGACGCGCGGATGTTCGGCTGGCTCGACTCGGTCCTGGCCTGACCGCCAGACGGCGTGACCGCGTGACGGCTTGACCGCGTGACGGCCTGGTCCGCCGCTCGCGGGAGCGCGGTCAGGCGGTCGTCTCGTGCAGATCCGCCGCCGACACGTGGCGGATGATCTCGAGCACGCGGGGATAGGCGCGGGAGTCCCCGGACACGAGCGAGACGTGGTCCTCGTCGTTGAACAGGATCATCTTGGCCTTCCCGCCGGCCCGGGTGACCGCGTCCACGTAGCGCTGGGAGTTCTCGGGCGCCACGGTCACGTCGCGGGCCCCGTGCATCGCGACCACCGGTGTGCCGGGGTCGATGTTCTGGATGGGGTCGACCTTCGCGTACCTCCCCGAGACCTCCGACGGGGTGCCACCCATCGCCGTGACGATCCTGTCGTCGCCGTGGGTGGCCGCGTAGACCATGTCCAGGGGGCCGGCGATCGAGACCACCCGCGTCGGGCGGAACGCCGGCTTCGCGCCGACCTCGTCGTCGTCCAGCAGGTGCCGGGTGCCGCCCCACACGGCGAGTTGGGCTCCCGCGCTGTGTCCCACCACCAGCTCGTCGTCGGTGGTGATCTGCGGGAACCTCTTGTCCACCTCGACCACGTGGTCCAGTGCGCTCGCGACGTCGTGGAAGGTGGTCGGCCATCCACCGCCCGACCCCACCCGTCGGTACTCGATGTTGTAGACGGCCATGCCGCGGCTGGCGAGCTTGCGGGCGAGAGGGTCGAACGAGTCGGCCCCGATCTGGTCCTGCCACGCCCCGCCGTGGATGAGGACCGCCAGGGGGATCGAGTCGACCCGCTGCTCGCCGGCGGGCAGGTAGAGATCAGCCCAGTTCTGGTCCGGATCCGGGGAGCCGTGCGTGGGGTACTCGAAGCGCTGGACGGTCACCTCGTCGAGCCTGGCGGGGGCGCCCGGATCGGTCACCACGACCGGCGCCGCGCCGGTGGACACACAGGCGGATCCCACCGCCAGGACGGTGGTCAGACCCAGGCCGATCCGCGCGGATCTCCTCGTCCGGGAACAACGACGTCGCTGTGGCATGAGCACCAATTTTCTCAGGAAAAGTTCAGGTCGAAGGTGGACCGGCTCGTGCTGGATGCGTCGGCCAATCGCGTCGGTCCGGTGGGGGGCCCGGATCGGGTAATGAAATCCATCTTAGAATGCACGACGCGATATTACTAAGGAGGCCCCCGGTGTGGGAGGTGGTCCACGCCGCGAGGAGGTGGGCGACCCGGGTCCGGGGTGCTCGGAACGGGCGGGGTCCGGGGCGCGCGGAGGGGCCCGCGGGCCGGCTACCGGACGACCCGGACCCGTCCGGGTTCAGGTGCGCTCAGCGGGCCCTCGTCCTCCACGTACCGGAGCAGGGCGTCGATGTCCGTGAGGCCGGCCTCACGGCGATCCCCGCGCTCGGCGAGGGGCGAGCCGTTGAACTCCGGTGAGGCGAGGAACTCGTTGACCACGACGGTGTACTCGCTGGCCGGATCGACCGGTTCGTCGTCGACGCGGAGTTCGGTGACCCTGGCCCCGACCGGTCGACGGGCATCCACGGTGTAGCTCACGTTGGACGAGACCGCCGGGCCGTTGTCGCCGATGTCGTCGGCGAAGTGGTCGAACGCCGCCTGGAGCTCCTCGCCGGTCACGGTCACCAGGTAGAGGCGGTCGCCGTAGGGCTGCACGGTGTGCAGGGTCGCGTAGTCCAGGGGGCCCTGCGGCAGGTCCGTGCGCAGCGAGTCCGGGTTGGACAGCGCGAGCTGTGCGCCACGGCCCCGCGTGGCGTGGAGCTGGCAGTCGGCGATGACGTCCGCCAGGGGGGACTCCCCGTTGGCGTCCATCCGCCGGGGGATCGTCTCGGTGGCGGAGCCCAGGGGAGTGCGGGCCGCCGGCGCGGCGGCGGCACCGGCCTGGCGCACGAGCTCCTCGGTGCCGGGGTCGGGTTCGATGTCGAGGTTCACCGTCTGGTTGAACGCCGAGGTCTGCGGGCGGATCACGTCGCCGGTGGCGGGGTCGACGGCGAGGTCGACCACGGTGACCGACCGACCGTGGGACGCGGGCGCCACCACCACCCGCTCGTCGTTCTCCGCGTCCCGCACCCGGCAGGTCGCGGGACCGCCCGAGGCGCCGACGATCAGCGCGTCGACGGCGGGGTCCAGGCGCTTGACCAGGTCCAACTCGGTGAGTTCGTCGGGGCAGGCGCCGGGGTCGAGGTTGCCGTGCACGGTGGTGGACTGCACTAGGCCCACGATCGCCTCCACGCCGAGGAACTGCAGCGCCTCCACGGTCTCGTTGACCGCCTTGACCGGGTCGGCGAGCCGGGTCGTCGTCTCCGGGGCGCTGTCGGAGGGGAGGGTGACGGCCACGACCCCCACGCGGACGTCGCCGATGCGGTGGATCGCGAACGGGAAGGTGGGAGCCGCGTCGGGGGAGGGGACGACGTTGGAGGCCAGGAACGGGAAGGCCGCGCCGCGGAACGGTGGCAGGGGCGGGTCCACCCGGCAGTCCTGCTCGGTGCGGCACCCCGGACGGACCAGGGAGCGGACGTGGTCGGCCCCCTTCTCGAGCTCGCGCCGCCCGACTCCGGCGCCGTCCACGCCGAGACGGTTGAAGAACTCGATCGTCGGCCGGTCGCCCAGCAGCGCCGCCTCCGGAGAGGTCCCACCGATCGAGTCACCGGTGGCCAGCAACATCGCGTCACCGGCCTGGTCGCGCAGCTTGCCCACCGTGGCGGCCAGGTGGGCCCCACCGCCCGCCGGCCGTACGTTTCCCGAGCCGTCCCGGAGCTGGCCCTGGAACCCCACCGGCCGGGTCAGCGCACCGGAGAACTCGCCGATGCCGAGGATGCGCACCGACTGCGTCTCCTCCGAGGGTGTCCAGGGGCGGCCGGACTCGCCGGTGCGGGCACCGGCGAGCGGGGTGGCGGCGAGGGTGAGGACCAGGGCGCCGATGGCCACGATCACCAGCGTGACGATCGCGGTCCGGCGGAGCGAGGGTGAGCCCGGTCCGTGGTGGCCTGCCGGGGATGGTGAGCCGGACCATACGCGGGTCCCGACCAGCGAGGAGTTCATGTCGTCCCATGAACTCTGCTGTCTCATCCGGCTCCTTCGATGTCCTTCGGTGTCGATCCGTCGCTGACACGCGTGATCACCAGCGGGAGCACCGCTCTGCGCACGCGAACCTTGCCCACTGTGCCGGTGTGAGGTCACGGGAGCCCGCCGGAACAGTCACGTTCCGGTCACAAAAGCGCGTGCGGCGTCCAGGAGGCGGTCGTTCTCGACCGGGTCGCCGATCGTCACCCGCACCCCGTGGCCGGCGAAGCACCTGGTGACGACGAGGTGGTCGCGGCAGTGCGAGTCGAATTCGGCCGCGGCGTCCCCGAGCGGCAGCCAGACGAAGTTGGACTGGCTCTCCGGCACGGCATGGCCGAGATCGATCAGCGCGTCCCGGACCCTCGTGCGTTCGGCCACCACCGCATCCGTGCGGGCGCGGAGCTCGTCGCCCGCGTCGAGGCAGGCGATCCCCGCGGCCTGGGCGAGCGAGCTCACCGAGAACGGGACGACCATCTTCCCCACGGACACCACCAGGTCCACCGGCCCGGTCAGATACCCCACCCGCAGCCCCGCCAGGCCGTACGCCTTGGAGAAGGTACGCAGAGCCACGACGTTGGGCCTGGCCATGGACTCCGCCACGCCGTCGACCGGGTCCTCTGATCGGACGTACTCGTAGTACGCCTCGTCCAGCGCGACCGTGACCCGCTCGGGGACCCGGTCGAGGAACTCGGTGAGCTCGGCGTGGGAGACCGCCGGACCGGTGGGGTTGTTGGGGGTGCAGATGAAGATCAGCCGGGTCCGGTCGGTCACGGCGTCGGCGATCGCCTCGAGGTCCAGGGTGCCGTCGGCCCGGTTCGGGACGGGGACCGGGACGGCGTGCGCGATCCGCGCGATGATGGGGTACGCCTCGAACGATCTCCAGCCGTAGAGGACCTCGTCCCCGGGTGCGCACACCGCCTGGACGAGCTGCTGGCACAGCGCCACCGAGCCGCAGCCCGCGGTGATGTTCCGCGACGGGATCCCGAGGAACTCCGCCAACCGGGACACCAGCGCTCCGGCGGTGATGTCCGGGTAGCGGTTCACCCCGGCCGCGGCGTCCACGATGGCGGCCGCCACGCTCGGCAGCGGTCCCGCGGTGGTCTCGTTGGAGGCCAGTTTGACCGCTCCCGGGACGGTGGCGCCGGGGACGTAGGAGGGGATGGCGTCGAGGTCGCTGCGCACGTCGGGGGACATGCGTACAGAGTAGGACCACCGGATGACGTCGGGGTGTCCGGCCGTTTTGCGCACCGCGCCGACCGGTGTGTACTGTTATCCCTCGTTGGCTCAGCAGAGCCTCCAGGAGGCGTGCCAGAGCGGCCGAATGGGACTCACTGCTAATGAGTTGTCCTCCTTAAAGGGGACCGGAGGTTCAAATCCTCTCGCCTCCGCCATGCCGGAGCACCGGGTGACCGGTGGAACTGGCACGACAGATGAATAATGCGCCCGTAGCTCAATGGATAGAGCACTTGACTACGGATCAAGAGGTTAGGGGTTCGAGTCCCTTCGGGCGCACAGCAGCGGTACCGGCAACGCCCTCGTCCACGCGGACGGGGGCGTTCGTCGTTCGTCCCTCCACCGATGCCTCACCGGGCCGCGGCCGTGTCCCGCCGATGCGCCCGGAGGGTCTCGGCCTGGTCCCAGATCACGATCACCCAGAGGGTGGCGATGACACTCCAGCCAATTGCCGTGGTTGACACGCCGTTCTCTCCCGCGGAGACGAGGTCGGGGTGGATCACCGACTCCTGGGTCAGGACCAGGACCGTGAGGAAGGCGCCGAACACGACGTCGGTGACCACCTCGACGGCCAGTCGCCGCCGGGACCTCCCCGGGCGGGCCAGGCGCCGGATCTGCACCAGCGCCAGCGCCCCGATCAGGGCCAGGTAGCCCGCGAGCCAGACGGTGGGGATGTCCGGGTTCACCACCGTCTCGCCGCCGTTGAGGTGTCCGATGTAGAGGAACGTCGACGGCACGAAGGGCACGGCGGCGAGCAGCGCGAGGAGGTTCAACGAGACGATCGCGTCGATGCGGGTGTCCGGCCGGACCCGCGGATGGTCGAGTTCCGACGGGTCCCACGCGGTCGACGTGGTGAAGAGGTTGCGGCCCCCCTCGGGCGTGGTCCGCTCGACGATCACCACGAGCAGGGTCCAGGCCGCGAACGCCCACAGCAGGGCGGACACCACCCCGCTGACGACCTCACCGATGAGGCCGCCCAGTTCGGCCTGCGGGGCCGTCACCACGTAGACGATCGCGCTCGTGAGTGCTGCCAGGGCGCCGACGATCGGCATGAGCCAGCGCAGGACACGCAGCCACGCCGGGTAGACCTCGGGCCCGATGAGGTAGTGCCGTGCGCCCGAGTAGCGACGCGCCAGCGCGGCGGGGTCACCGAGCCGACCGAGCACGGCGCGCTCGATCGAGTCGGGGTCGGCAGCCGCGGCGCCGTCGCCGTGCCGGTCGAGCTCGGCCGCGACCATGTCGTCGATGGTCGCGGCGATCTCGGCGGAGATGTCGTCGCTCGTGCTGTCCGGCAGCCGCCGGACCACCTCGGCGACGTAGCGATCGGTCAGTGTGGACATCACGTCTCCGCCTTCCGCAGATCGGTGTAGGAGGCGCCCAGCGCCTGCCATTCGGAGTGGAGCAGCTCGGCGGTCTGGGCACCGAGCGCGGTGGTCTCGTAGTACTTGCGGGGTCGGGGTTCCTCCGTCCGCCACGTGGAGGTGAGCAGCCCCTGACCCTCCAGGCGGCGCAGCAGTGGGTAGAGGGTGTTGGCCTCGGTCGAGATCCCGGCCTCGGCCAACGTGGTGAGCAGGGCGTACCCGTAGCGCGGTCGCATGCAGGCCAGCAGGCTCGCCAGCACCACCGAGCCGCGCCGGAGCTCCTGCAGGTGGGTCCCCAGCACCGCGTCCACGCCGTCGCTCATGCCTCACACGGTACTGTGTGACACACAGTATGGGAAGAGTGCGCCGCACAGGCACCCGGCTCGAGGCCGGAACGGTGATCGTCGGCGTGGGGGGACGCCCGCCCGCCGCGGCCCCCGCCCCCGCGGCCGATGTCGTGCGCGGGGGTCGGGGGTGGGGCCGACGGTACGACGACGACGAGACCGGCCGCTTCGTAGGCTGTGCCGATGCCCCAGCCCGCTCGAGATGCGCTCCGCCGCAACGCCGGCCATCTGGCGTCGGTGGCACTGGTGATCATGTGGAGTTCGGGCTACGTCGGCGCGGAGCTCGGGACCCGGACCGGTGGGACCTCGCTGCAGCTGCTCGGCTGGCGGTTCTCGATCCTCGGGCTCCTGCTGCTCTCGGTCTGCCTCGTGCTCCGGGTGCGGTTGACCGACCGGAGGGCGTGGGCGAGGCAGGCGGTGCTGGGTCTGTTCAGTCAGGCCGTGTTCCTGTTCATGATCTTCGAGGGTGTCGCCCGCGGCGTCGACGGCGGGACGGCGGCGCTGATCGCGGCGCTGCAGCCACTACTCGTGGCGACGGTCGCGGGCAGGTTCCTCGGGGAACGGACCACACCGGTCACGTGGATCGGCATGCTGCTCGGAATGACGGGCGTCGTGGTGGTCGTCTCGGGCGGCCTGGGTGCCGGCAGCGCCCCGTGGTGGGCCTACCTGTTCCCGGTGGCCGGGATGCTGAGTCTGGCCACGGGGACGGTCCTCACCCAGCGTCTCAGGCCCACGGAGACCCTGCTCCAGTCCATCACCATGCAGTCGGTCGTCGCGGCGGTGGCCCTGGTCGCCGCGATGCTGCTGGCCGGGCAGGGCGCGGTGCCGGCCGAGCCCGAGTTCTGGGTGGCGGTGGCCTGGCTGGTGTTCCTCTCCACGCTCTGCGGGTACGTCCTCTACGTGTTCGTCACCCGCACCAGGGGCGCCACGGTGGCCAGCGTCCTGCTCTACCTCACCCCGCCCACCACCATGGTGTGGGTGTGGCTGATGTTCGGGGTGCCGATCACTCTTCTCGCGGTGGTCGGTATGGCGGTCAGCGCGGTCGGCGTGATCCTGGTGCTGCGGTCCCGGGCAGCGGCGCAGGCCCAGCGCGACCGCCGGTAGGGCTCGGCAGGGAGCCTGTGGACGGGGCGGCCCGGACGGGAGACTATTCAGGGGTGAACCCGGAACAGCCCGACCACGTCCAGCGCATGCTCGCCGACCTCGACGCGAGGCTCGGGCGGATCACCGCCGAGGTGGCGGAGGTACGGAGCGGGCTGGCGGCGCTCGGTCGGCAGACGCGGCCAGTGCAGCCGACCCAGCCCGTGCCGCCCGGGCAGCCGACCCCGTCCGTGCC
>NZ_JAALDZ010000163.1:0-18728 GCF_014145125.1 Dietzia sp. CQ4
CGTGGGTGCGGGCGGTCGAGGCACTGCCCGCAGACGCGGTGTGGGAGCGCTTCGCCGTCCGCCCGCTCCAGCCCCAGCAGGTCGACGCCGCGTTCCCCCTCCCCGACGACGCCCCCGTGCCGTCGGCGTGAGCGCGCGGGTGCCGGGGTGGTGCGGATGACCGAGCGGGGAGGGGAGCTCCGCGGGCGGGATCCCGCCGACCGGTCGGTGGCGCTCGGGATGCTCGCCGGGGTCCTGGCGTACACGCTCTGGGGCTTCTTCCCCGCGTTCTTCCCGCTGCTCGAGCCCGCCGGTGCGGTCGAGATCGTGGGCCACCGCATCGTGTGGTCGCTGGTGATCATGGCGCTGGTGCTCACCGTCATGCGACGGTGGCGGGAGCTGTGGGCGCTCGACCGCCTCTCGTGGGCGCGGATCGCCGGCGCCGCCGCGTTCATCACCGTGAACTGGGGTGTGTACGTCCACACGGTCAACTCCGAGCGGGTCACCGAGGCGGCCCTGGGATACACGATCAACCCCCTGGTGAGCGTGCTCCTGGGAGTCGTGGTGTTCCGCGAACGGCTGAACCGCCCCCAGGTGTTCGCGGTGGCCCTCGCCGTCGTCGCGGTGGGGGTTCTCACCGTGGGGTACGGACACTTCCCGTACCTCTCGGTGCTCCTGGCGACGAGCTTCGGCCTGTACGGGGTCTTCAAGAAGAAGCTCCGGGTGGACCCGGTGGTGGGGATGACCGGGGAGGTGCTGCTCATCGCGCCGGTCGCGCTCGCCGTTCTGGTGTGGCTGGGCGCGACCGGTGCGGGCACGTTCACCGGACACGGGGCGGGGCACGCGGCGTTGCTCGCCACCTCGGGCCTGGTGACCGTGGTGCCGTTGCTGTTGTTCGCCGTGGCCGCCCAGCGGATACCCCTGGCCACCGTCGGGATGCTGCAGTACATCATCCCGGCCCTGCAGATGGCCTGGGGGATCCTGGTGGTCGGGGAGCGACTGGACGCCGTCCAGTGGACGGGCTTCGCGTTGATCTGGGTGGCGGTGATCGCGTTCACGCTGGCGGGGCGGTCACGCCGCCGGACGCGTGCTGGCGTTTCGGGTCGTGTCGGATAACCGACCTACACTGGGCCGGACAAGCCGTAGGAGGAATGCTGCGTGGGCGGATCCCAGTTCGTGCATCTGCACAATCACACCGAGTTCTCGATGCTCGACGGGATGGCGCAGATCAACCCGATGTTCGCCGAGGCCTCCAGGCTCGGGATGCCCGCGGTGGGCATGACCGACCACGGCAACATGTACGGGTCCTCGGACTTCTACAAGCAGGCCGTCAAGACCGGGATCAAGCCGATCATCGGCATCGAGGCGTACGTCGCACCCGAGTCGAGGTTCAACAAGAAGCGAGTGCTGTGGGGTGAGAAGCACCAGAAGGGTGACGACGTCGCGGGTTCGGGCGCCTACACCCACATGACCATGGTCGCCGAGAACGCGACCGGCCTGCGCAACCTGTTCCTGCTGTCCTCGCTGGCCTCCTACGAGGGACAGCTGGGCAAGTGGGCCCGGATGGACGCCGAGATCCTGGCCGAGCACTCCGAGGGGATCATCGCCACCTCCGGGTGCCCCTCCGGCGAGATCCAGACCCGACTGCGCCTGGGCCACCACAAGGAGGCCTACGAGGCGGCCGAGAAGTGGCAGTCGATCTTCGGGAAGGACAACTTCTTCCTGGAGCTCATGGACCACGGGATCGACATCGAGCGGCGGGTCCGCGAGGACCTGCTCAAGCTCGGCAGGGACATGGGCATGCCGCCGCTGGTGACGAACGACTGCCACTACGTCACCCGCGAGCAGTCCCACGCGCACGAGGCGATGCTGTGCGTGCAGACGGGCAAGACCCTCGCCGACGAGAACCGCTTCAAGTTCGACGGCGACGGGTACTTCCTCAAGTCCGCGGCCGAGATGCGCGCCCAGTGGGACTCCGAGGTCCCCGGAGGGTGCGACAACACGCTGTGGATCGCCGAACGCGTCCAGCCGTACGACGAGATCTGGGCGCCCAAGGACCGGATGCCCAAGTTCCCCGTGCCTGCGGGGGAGACGGAGGATTCCTGGCTCGCCCGCGAGGTCCACAAGGGCCTGCAGTGGCGTTTCCCCGCGGGGGTTCCGCAGGAGTACCTGGACCGCGCGGAGTTCGAACTCGAGGTGATCAAGGGCAAGGGGTACCCCGGGTACTTCCTCGTGGTCGGTGACCTCATCGAGTACGCCCGCTCCATCGGGATCAAGGTCGGACCGGGTCGAGGGTCCGCGGCGGGTGCGCTGGTGGCGTACGCGCTCAAGATCACCAACATCGACCCGATCGAGCACGGCCTGCTGTTCGAGCGGTTCCTCAATCCGGAGCGCCCGTCCGCGCCCGATATCGATATCGACTTCGACGACCGCCGCCGCGGCGAGATGATCCGCTACGCCAGCGACAAGTGGGGCGCCGACAAGATCGCCCAGGTCATCACCTTCGGCACCATCAAGACCAAGGCCGCCATCAAGGACGCCGCGCGCGTGAACTTCGGCCAACCCGGGTACGCGATCGCCGACCGGATCACCAAGGCCCTGCCACCGGCGATCATGGCCAAGGACATCCCCCTGTCGGGGATCACCGACCCCAAGCACGAGCGGTACGGCGAGGCCTCGGAGGTCCGCCAGCTCATCGAGACCGACCCGGACGTCAAGCGGATTTACGACACGGCCCGCGGACTCGAGGGCATGGTCCGGCAGGCGGGGGTCCACGCGTGCGCGGTGATCATGTCCTCCGAGCCGCTGCTCGACGTGATCCCCATGTGGAAGCGCGCGCAGGACGGCGCCCTGATCACCGGGTGGGACTACCCCTCGTGCGAGGACATCGGCCTGCTCAAGATGGACTTCCTGGGCCTGCGCAACCTCACCGTGATCGGGGACTGCCTGGAGAACATCAAGTCCAACCGTGGCGAGGAGATCGACCTCGACACGCTCAGCACCGACGACCAGGCGACCTACGACCTGCTGGCCAGCGGCGACACCCTCGGCGTGTTCCAGCTGGACTCCGGTGGCATGCGTGAGCTGCTCAAGCGCATGAAGCCGACGGGGTTCAACGACATCGTGGCCGCCCTCGCGCTGTACCGGCCCGGCCCCATGGGGATGGGGACGCACTGGAACTACGCCGACCGCAAGAACGGCAAGCAGGAGCTGGTGCCGATCCACCCGGAGCTGGAGGAGCCGCTCCGGGTGATCCTCGGCGAGACCCACGGTCTGATCGTGTACCAGGAGCAGATCATGGCCATCTCCCGCGAGCTCGCGGGATACACCGCCGGTGAGGCCGACGGCTTCCGCAAGGCCATGGGCAAGAAGAAGGCCGAGGTCCTGGCCGCCGAGTACGAGAAGTTCTCGGGCGGAATGTTCGAACGCGGTTTCTCCAAGGAGGCCGTGGACGCCCTGTGGGGGACCATCGAGCCCTTCGCCTCGTACGCGTTCAACAAGTCCCATGCGGCTGGCTACGGGCTGGTGTCCTTCTGGACCGGCTACCTCAAGGCCAACTATCCGGCGGAGTACATGGCCGCCCTGCTCACCTCCGTGGGTGACGACAAGGACAAGGCCGCGCTGTACCTGTCCAACTGCCGGCAGATGGGGATCCGGGTCCTGCCGCCGTCCGTCAACGAGTCGCTCACCAACTTCGCCTCGGTGGGCACGGACATCCGGTTCGGTATGGGTGCGGTCCGCAACGTCGGTTCGCACGTCGTGGACTCCGTCGTGGCCGCCCGTACGGAGAAGGGGGCGTTCACCGACTTCTCCGACTACCTGGCCAAGATCGACCAGACCGCGTGCACCAAGAAGGTCACGGAATCGCTGATCAAGGCCGGCGCGTTCGACTCCCTGGGGCACCCCCGCAAGGGACTGTTCCTGGTCCACGCCGACGCCGTCGAGTCGGTGATGTCCACCAAGAAGGCCGAGGCGGTGGGCCAGTTCGACCTCTTCGGCGGGGCGGACACGGACGAGACGGGAGGCGCCTCCGCCTTCAGCGACGTCTTCGCGGTCCGCGTGCCCGACGAGGAATGGGAGATCAAGCAGAAGCTGGCGCTCGAGCGGGAGATGCTCGGTCTGTACGTCTCGGGCCACCCGCTCGACGGGTTGGAGTCCGCGCTCGCCGCCAAGACCGACACGTCGATCGCGACCATCCACGAGGGCGAGCTCGCGCACGGCACCGCGGTGACCATCGGCGGGATCATCTCCGGTGTGGACCGGCGGGTCAACAAGAACGGCGAACCGTGGGCGATCGTGACCATCGAGGACTTCAACGGAAGCGTCGAGGTGCTCTTCTTCCCCAAGACGTATCGGCTCGCGGCGCTGGACATCGCCGAGGACGCGGTCGTCCTGGTCAAGGCGCGCATCAACATCCGCGAGGACCGGGTGTCGGTGTTCGGCGACACCCTCGAAGTGCCGGACCTGGTCGTGGGCGGCAACGGCGCCCCGCTGGCGCTGACCCTGCCCACCAGGATGTGCACCATCGAGACCGTCACCGCCCTCAAACAGGTGCTCGGCCGACACCCCGGACCCTCCGACGTCCACCTGCGGCTGGTCAACGGGAACTCCTCGACGGTGTTGCGACTGGACGACCATCTGCGGGTGGAGACGTCCTCCTCGCTCATGGGGGATCTCAAGGCGCTGCTCGGGCCGGGTTGTCTCACCGGATGACCAGTTGGCGGTGACGGACCGCACGGTGGGACACTGGTCGTCGTGACCGTCACCGACTCCGCCGCGACCCAGGTAGTGACCCCCGACGACATCGACATCGCCGCCCGCCGCATCGGCGACGTGATCCTCGCGAGCGAACTGCACCAGAGCGAGCGGTTGAGCGAGCAGACCGGCGCGACCATCCTGCTCAAGCGCGAGGACCAGCAGGCGGTGCGGTCGTACAAGATCCGGGGCGCGTACAACCTGATGTCGCAGTTGACCGGTGACGAGCGCAGCGCGGGCGTGGTGACGGCGAGCGCCGGCAACCACGCCCAGGGCGTCGCGTTCGCCTGCCGGAGCCTCGGGATCAACGGCCGCATCTACGTCCCCACCAACACCCCCAAGCAGAAGCGGGATCGGATCCTCGCCCACGGTCGCAACTGGGTGGAGCTGGTGGTCACCGGCGTCAACTTCGACGCCGCCCAGACCGCGGCCCGCGCCGACGCCGAGCGGACCGGTGCGACGATGGTCCCGCCGTTCGACCACCCGGACACCATGGCCGGTCAGGGAACCATCGCGGCGGAGATCCTGGCGCAGCTCGACCGGGTCCCCGATGCGGTGGTGGTGCCGGTCGGCGGCGGCGGGCTGGTGGGCGGTCTCGCCACCTACCTGGCGGAGTACGCGCCCGACTGCAAGATCATCGCGGTGGAACCCGCGGGAGCGCCCTCTCTGACCCGGGCTCTCGAGGCGGGCGAGCCCGTCACCCTCGACACCGTGGACACCTTCGTCGACGGTGCGTCGGTGGCCCGGCTCGGGGATTTCCCGTTCGGGGTGATCTCGTCGATGACCGAGCGGATCCAGGTCCTCACCGTGGACGAGGGCGCGGTGTGTACGGCGATGCTGGAGCTGTACCAGAACGAGGGGATCATCTCCGAGCCCGCCGGCGCGCTGGCGGTCACGGCACTCGAGCAGCTCGAGATCGACGAGGGCGCGACGGTCGTCTGCATCATCTCGGGCGGTAACAACGACGTCTCGCGGTACAGCGAGATCATCGAACGCTCGTTGGTGCACCAGGGGCTGAAGCACTACTTCCTGGTCAAGTTCCCCCAGGAGCCCGGCCAACTGCGTCGATTCCTCGACGAGGTGCTGGGTCCGGAGGACGACATCACGCAGTTCGAGTACCTCAAGCGCAACAACCGGGAGTACGGGGCCGCCCTCGTCGGTATCGAGCTCGGCTCCGCCACGGGCCTGCACTCCCTTCTCGAGCGGATGGAGGCCTCCCGGATCGACTGTGAGCGGCTCGAGCCCGGCACCGCGGCGTACGAGTACCTGACCTGAGCCCCGTCTACCCGGTGTCCGGGCGGGTGCGCACCACCGCGAACCCGAACGCCTGACAGAAGACCGAGTCCTCGTCGACCACCGCCCCCGAGGCCAGCACCGCCTCGCCGGCCACCGGGACCCTGCTCGGCTCGGTTCCCAGGTTCACCACCAGGGCGAGCGATCCGCGGTGGACGATCAGCCAGCGGCCGTCGTCGGCCTCGACCCCGCACCGCACGCGCACCGACCCGAGCCACGGATCGGTCAGCTCGGGCTCGGCCCGCCGGAGGGCGATGAGTGCGCGGTACCCCCGGAGGATCTCGGCGTGCTGGTCCCGGGTCTGCTCGGACCGGTCCAGCACCGACCGCCGGAACGTCTCCGGGTCCTGGGGGTCGGCCACCGTGGCCGGGTCCCATCCCATCTCGGCGAACTCGCGGGTCCGGCCCCGGCGCACGGCGTCGGCGAGCTCGGGCTCGGGGTGCGAGGTGAAGAAGCAGAACGGGGTACGCGCGCCCCACTCCTCGCCCTGGAACAGCATCGGTGTGAAGGGGGAGCACAGGACGATCGCGGCCTTGGCCAGCTGCTGCGCGGGTGAGAGGTTCACGGAGGGCCGGTCACCCGCGGCGCGGTTGCCCACCTGGTCGTGGGTGAGCGTGTACGCCACGAACCGGCTGCCCGGGACCCGTCCGACATCCAGCGGGCGGCCGTGGACCCGCCCCCGGAACGCCGACCACGTCCCGGCGTGGAGGAACGCCCCGGTGAGGACCTGCCGGAGTGACTCGAGTGACCCGAAGTCCGAGTAGTAGCCCTGGCGTTCACCGGAGACCGCGGCGTGGACCGCGTGGTGCACGTCGTCGTCCCACTGTCCGGTGAGGCCCAGTCCGCCGCCCTCTCGCGCGGTGACCAACCGGGGGTCGTTCTGGTCCGACTCCGCGATCAGCGACAACGGTCGCCCGAGGTGGGCGGAGAGGGACTCGACCTCCACCGCCAGCTGCTCGAGCAGGTGCACGGCCGAGGCGTCGTGCAGGGCGTGGACCGCGTCCAGGCGCAGGGCGTCCACGTGGAACTCGTCGAACCAGCGCAGGGCGTTGTCGATGATGTACCGGCGCACCTCGCCCGAGTGGCGGCCGTCGAGGTTGAGCCCCGATCCCCACGGCCCGTCGGCGGCGGACAGGTACGGGCCGAACTCGGGCAGGTAGTTCCCCGACGGCCCGAGGTGGTTGTAGACCACGTCCAGACACACTCCCAGTCCGCGGGCGTGGCAGGCGTCCACGAACTGCTGGAACGCGTCCGGTCCTCCGTACGGCTCGTGCACGGCGAACCACGCCACCCCGTCGTAACCCCAGCCGTACTCGCCGTTGAACGCGTTGACGGGCATCACCTCGACCATGTCCACGCCCAGCTCCACCAGGTCGTCGAGGTACTCGATCGCGCTGGTCAGGGTGCCACCGGGGGAGAAGGTTCCCACGTGCATCTCATACAGGAGTGACCCGGCCAGTTGCCGACCAGTCCACGCCGAGTCGGTCCAGCGCGTCGCGTCCACCCGGTGCACCCGCGAGAGCCCGTGCACGCCGTCGGGCTGACGCGCCGACCGCGGGTCGGGACGCGCGTCGCTCACCTCACCGTCGTCGCCCGTCACCACGAACCCGTAGTCCCTGCCCTGCTCGCGGACGACGGTCGAGGCCCACCAGCCGTCGGCGGTGCGGTGCATGGCGATCGGATCGGCGTCGGCGGAGTCCAGGACCAGGCCGACGGCCTCGGCTGTCGGCGCCCAGACGGAGAACGTGTCACTGCTCGGGAAGGTCACACCCCCAGGGTAGGGAAAACCACCGGGGGCGGGGCGGCGATACTGGTCCCATGACCGACCCCGGGACACGTGTGCTCAGGCTGGCCGCCGGCCCGGACGTCACCGGCGAGTACGAGGAGAAGCGCTCGAGGTTCCTCGCCGTGGTGAGGAGGTGCGACGACGAGGAGGCCGCCCGCGACCTGATCGCCGACCTCCGCCGTGCCCATCCGGCCGCGCGCCACCACTGCAGCGCCTTCCTGGTGGACGTGCCGGGGTCGAGCCGGATCGAGCGCTCGAACGACGACGGCGAACCCTCCGGAACCGCCGGCACCCCCATGCTGGAGGTCCTGCGCGGCAGTGGGCTCACCGGGGTGAGCGCGGTGGTCGTGCGGTGGTTCGGCGGCACCCGGTTGGGCACGGGCGGTCTGGTCCGGGCGTACGGTTCCGCGGTGTCGGCCGCCCTCGACCAGGCGTGGCGGACGGGTCGGGTCGTGGAGGTCACGCGGACGCCGGCGTGGCGTGCCGAGGTCGACCACTCGGTGGCGGGAGGCCTCGAGGGAGCAGTCCGCGGGGCGGGTGCGCGGGTGCTCGGTGTGGACCACGGCCGGCGGGTGGTGTTGACCGTGGCCGGGGAGCTCGAGGTGCTGGGGCCGATCCTGGCGACCCGGACCTCCGGTGGGGTCGAGTGGCAGCCCGCAGGGGTGGCGACCACCGAGAACGCGGTGCGGTGCCGAGATATGGAATCCTGACGGTATGAGCATGCAGCCCTACCAACCGAACTCGATCGAGGTCCAGAAGCAGCAGGTGCGCAAGGATGCGCGCACCACGGCGATCGCGCTGGGCGTGACCGTGGTGGCGCTGCCGATCGCGTTGTTCGCCAGCTCGTTCTTCACCGTGGTGGCGATCCTCGCCGGGATCGTGGCGATCTACAAAGGCAACCAGGTGCGCCAGGCCATCTCGGGCAAGCCCAAGAAGCGCGAACTGTACTGACGGATCCGGATCGACCGTGGGCGTCCCCGGTCAGCCGTGGCGGCGGACCACGTCGGTGAGATCCGCCCGATCGGCCCGGAAGGTGTTGGCGGGGTGCTCGGGGTCGGCGTAGCCGAAGGCGATCCCGCACACGATCAGCCGGTCCTCACCGATCCCCAGGTGCTCGCGGACCCCGTCCGAGTAGAGCGCGAGCGCGGCCTGGGCGCAGGTGGCCACGCCCAGCGAGGACGCCGCCGCGAGGAACGTCGCCACATAGCCACCGCAGTCCACCGCGCCGTAGGTGCCCAGGCCCGCGTCCGAGGTGATCACCGCGACGTGCGGGGCGCCGAAGAACCGGTAGTTCTCCAGCATCTGCGTGAGCCGTGCCTCCTTGTCCGAGCGCTCGATGCCCAGCGCGGTGTAGAGGCCGTACCCGCTGGCCCGCCGCCGTTCGCCGTACACGCCCTCGTAGCGCTCGGGTGCCGGCAGGTCCGAGCGCATCCCGTTGGCCAACACGTACTCCGTGAGGTGCTTGCCGAACTCGGCGGTCGCCTGCCCGGTCACCAGGTCGACCTGCCAGGCCTGAGAGTTGCACCAGGACGCCGTGCGCTGGGCCATCTGCAGGATCCGGTCGATCGTCTCCTCGGGAACGGGGTCGGACGTGAATCCTCGGCAGCTGTAGCGGTCGTCGAGGATCCGCTCGAGCGTGGCGGCGGCGTCGGTCATGGGCCCTCCAGGAGGTCGTGCGGGACTGTGATGTCAGTCTCGCACGGGGGGCACGCGGCCCCCGGCCGGGGCCCGTCCCGAGCCCCGGCCGGATCCTCCGTGCAACCGGGTGACCGCGGTGGGATCAGCCCGCCGGGTTCCCGGCCACGTCCACGCTCCAGGTGACGCCGAACCGGTCCGTCAGCATCCCGAAGCCGGCGCTCCACGCGGACGCCGCGAGGGGCTCGATGACCGTCGCACCCTCGGCGAGGGCGCTCCAGTACCCCTCCGCCTCACCGAGGGAGCTGACGCTGACGGAGACGAAGAACGGCTGATCGGTCACCGTCATGCCGTTCTGGCGGGTCGTGAGACCACCGAAGGGCTCGTCGCGTCCGGGGATGTCGTACGCCATGACGCTGAAGCCGCAGTCCGCGGTGACGCGACCGAAGACCACCTTCCCGGCGTCCGGGGCGTCCTGGGGCATCCCGACCTCGCCATAGGTCGTGATGTGCACCTCGCCGCCGAAGGCGCTCTGGTAGTGCGCGAGCGCCTCCCGTGCGGTGCCGGGCAGGTTGAGATGTGTGGTGGTGGTGACTGACATGGTGACTCCCTCGGGTGGGACCGGATCCGCGGCGATCTGCCGCTTGGCTCCATCGTGTCGGGGCTCGAGGACACCCGATGTCCTCTTTTCCACGAGAATGGGACCATGAGCGGAGCTCCCGAGCGGACACTGGCGTTGCTCTCCCTCCTGCAGTCCCCGAGGAGTTGGCGGGGTGAGGAGTTGGCGCAGCGCCTGGAGGTGACGACCCGCACCGTGCGTCGTGACGTGGAGCGACTCCGCGAGTTGGGGTACCGGATCCAGGCTGTGAAGGGGCCCGACGGCGGGTACCGGATGGAGTCGGGGACGGAGTTGCCGCCCCTGAGGTTCGACGACGACCAGGCGGTCGCGATCGCCATCGCCCTGCGACACGAGGCCGCCACGGGTGTCGAGATGGGTGATGCCGCGCACCGCGCGCTGGCGACGGTACGACAGGTGATGCCCTCACGACTGCGGCACCGGATCGACGGGATCCGGTTCGACAACTCAGCCCACCCCACTGGAGTCGACTCCACCGGCGTCACCCCCGACGTCGTGGAGGCCGTCAGCGAGGCGGTGCGGAGGAGGATGACCCTGCGCTTCGGCTACCGCGACCCCGATTCACCGTCCCGTCGGACACAACCGCACGGGGTGGTGGCGCGGAACGGACGCTGGTACCTGGTCGCGTGGGACCTGGACAGGGACGACTGGCGCACGTTCCGGCTGGATCGCATGACCCCACGACTACCCACCGGTCCCGCCTTCGAGGCCAGGGGGATCCCGACCGGCACCGCGACGGGATTCCTCGCGAGCCGGTCGAAGGGGTCCGCCCACGACGACGCGTGGCCGTGCGTCGGGGAGGTCGAGATCGACCTCCCCGTGACCGACGTGGCCCGCTGGGTGCACGACGGCGAGGTCGAGGCGCTGTCGGCGCACTCCACCCGGGTGACGCTCGGGTCGTGGTCCTGGGCCGGCGTGATCGCCGCGGTCGTGCGTTTCGACGCCGGGTTCCGCGTCCTCGGCCCCGACGGACTGCTCCGGGCGGCGCGGGAGCTCGAGACCCGGCTGGCCGCCGCGCGGACACCCCGTGACGGTGTCCCGACCGGTTAGCGACGACCGGTCTCGCTATCCTCGCCCTATGGCAGTGCGGGTGGACGCGTGGACGTGGTCGGTGCGGCTGTTCCCGTCGCGGACCAAGGCGGCGGCCGCCTGCCGCGGCGGGCACGTCAAGATCAACGGGGAGGCGGTGCCACCGTCGAAGGCCGTCGTGCCCGGAGATCGCGTCCAGGTGACGGGCACGCTCGGTCGGATCCGCGTCCTCGAGGTGGTCCGGACGGTCAACAAACGGGTGGGCGCCCCCGTGGCCGTGACCTGCTACATCGATCACTCGCCACCGCCCCCTCCCAGGGAGGTGCTGGCCTCACAACCGCGGCGGGAGAGGGGAGCGGGGCGGCCGACCAAGCGAGAGCGACGCGAGACCGACCGCCTCCAGGGCCGCGGGTAGGGCCGGTCAGTCGTCCGAGCGGACGATCAGCACGACCGGCGACCCGGCCAGCAGGTCACCGACGTCCACCCGGCCGGAGATCGACGAGCCGTCCGGGCGAACCACCCAGGTGCCCTCCGGGAGCAGGACCTCGGTTCCGTCGAACTCGCCGGCCCCGACCACCGCGGTCCGCCGCCTGGCGATCATGCCGACCGCCGCACGCCCGTCGACGAACCTGGTGAACGCCACCACGTCGGCGGCGGCGGGCCCCCGCACCGGAAGCGGGACGTGCGCGCCGGCCGCCATCGCCGCCGGATGCGCACGCCGGATCCGCAGTGCCTCACGGACCAGCGCGAACTTGGGGTGCCCGCCGCGGGCCACCGCGCCGGACCGCAGGGGCTCGTAGTCCACGAACCGGCGGTTGTCCGGGTCGACCAGCGAGTCCTCCCACACCTCCGTGCCCTGGTAGACGTCGGGGACCCCGGGGGACAGCAGTTGTGTCGCCTTGGCGATCAACGAGTTGTCACGCCCGGCGGGGGCGATGCGGTCGACGAACGGGGTGAGCAACGCGCCGCCCGAGTCGAGCAGGGTGTCGATCCACCGGTGGGCGACGGACTCGAAGTCCGCGTCCTGATCGGTCCAGGTGGTGTGCACGGCGGCCTCACGTAGGGCCTTGTCGGCGTAGTCGTGCAGGCGGGACCGCAGGTCGTCGGCGGGATCGTCGCGCTCCGGCCACACCCCCACGATCACCTGGAGCAGAAAGTACCCCGCGTCCTCGGCGGGCGGGGGGAACGTCCGGAACACCTCGGAGACCAGATCCGCCCACTCGTCGGGCAGCTGGGAGAGGACCGAGATCCGGGCGCGCACGTCCTCGCCCCGCTTGGTGTCGTGGGTGCTGAGCGCCGTCATGGCCAGGGGGGAGGCGAGCGCGCGTTCGGCCATCGCGAGGTGGAAGGCCTCCACCTGCATGCCCATTCGCCCCGGTGAACCGCCGACCTCGTTGAGCGAGACCAGCCGGCCGAGCCGGTAGAACAGGCGGTCCTCCTCGGCCTTGGCGGTGGCCGCACCGGTCACCTGCGCCAACCGGCTCGAGGCCTCGGCACCACGGGCCAGAGCCCCGGCCACGAGACCCAGCACGGGAGCCAGTTCGGGGCGGTCGCGGTGCAGATCGTCCAGTATCGCGGGCAGGGTCCCGCGGAGGACGGGATAGTCGGCGCGATAGGCGGGCGTGCGCTCGATCACCGAGACCAACGCCTCGCGGAGGAGGGCCTCCTCGTCGTCACCACCCGTCACGACACTCGGCTCCCTGCCGAGGGCGGCCTCACGCCGCACCGCGCGGGTCAGGCGGCCCAGTTCGGGGGCGAGGTCCTCCAGGACGATCTGCCGCTTGAGACGGGCGGACTGATCGTGGACCTGCTCCTCGTCGCCGGGGCCGCCGCAGTACCGGGAGGCCAGCTCGGTCAACCGCGCCTGTCCGCCCCGGTCCACCAGCATCTGGTCGATCAGCCGAAGGGCGTCGTATCCCGTGGTCCCGTCGACGGGCATGGCGGGTTCGAGCACCTCGGCGGGCGCGAGGATCTTCTCCACCAGCAGCCACCGGTCCTCGCCGGCCAGCCCGCGGAGCCGCCGGGTGTAGCCCACGGGATCGGCGAGACCGTCGGGGTGGTCGACCCGGATGCCGTCGACCAGATCCTCCTCGCACCAGCGGGCCACCTCGGCGTGGGTGGCGTCGAAGACCGCCGGGTCCTCCTGGCGCAGCCCGGCCAGCCCGGTCACGGTGAAGAACCGCCGGTAGCCCAGGAGCGGCTCCCGCCAGTGGACCAACCGGTAGTGCTGGCGGTCGTGCACCTGTTGCGCGGTCCCGCCCCCGGTGCCGGGGGCCACCGGGAAGCGATGGTCGTAGAAGTGCAGCTCGGCCTCCGCAGCGTCCGTGTCGGAGGTGTCTGTGGCGGTGTCGGTGGGGGTGACGACGACGAGCTGGTCGACATCCTCCGGTGAACCCAGCACCGGGATCGCTATCCGGCCGTCCGCCCCGTTGGCGGGCTCGGTGTCGAAGTCGAAGTACGTGAAATACGGCGACTCCGGGCCCCGGCGCAACGCGTCCCACCACCAGCGGTTCGCCGCCGGACAGTCCACACCCAGGTGGTTGGGGACGATGTCCACCACCAGGCCCAGGTCGTGCTCCCGGCAGGCGGCCCGCAGCGACCGCAGTGCGCTGATCCCGCCGAGCTCCGCTGCGACCGTGGTCGGGTCCACCACGTCGTACCCGTGGGTCGATCCGGGGGTGGCCTCGAGGATCGGCGACAGGTACACCGATCCCACGCCGAGGTCGGCGAGGTAGGGGACCAGGGCCTCGACGTCGGCCAGGACGAACCCGCGGCCGTCCGGGTCGGACGCGGGCGTCCGCAGTTGGATGCGGTAGGTGCTCGCCAGGGCCGTACCCCTGCGCAGCGGCCCGGTCCCGGTCAGATCCGCGGCGGTCACGATCAGGTGACCTTGCGCAGCACGATCGTGCCGCGATCGGCCACCGTGATCGTGTCGTCCGACCCCAGCTCACCGGTGCGCTCCTCGAGGTGGACCGCGGTGTCCAGGACGACCTCCCAGCTCTCGGCGTACTCGGACCCCAACAACGAGAACTCGATGGGCTCGTGGTGGGCGTTGAACAGCAGGAGGAACGAGTCGTCGACGATCCGCTGGCCACGCTCGTCGGGTTCGTGGATGCCCTCACCGTTGAGATAGACGGCCAGGGACTTGCCGAAGCCGGAGTCCCAGTCCTTGTGGGTCATCTCGGACCCGTCCGGGCTGAACCAGGCGATGTCCTGCGGGTCCTCGTCGTCGCGGAGAACGGTGCCGAAGAACCTGCGCCGGCGGAACACCGGATGGTCCTTCCGCAGTCGGACCAGGGTGCGGGTGAACTCGAGGAGGTCTTCCTTCTCCTCGTCGAGGTCCCAGCTCATCCACGCGATCTCGTTGTCCTGGCAGTACACGTTGTTGTTCCCGCCCTGCGTGCGGGCGATCTCGTCACCGTGGGCGATCATCGGCGTGCCCTGCGACAGGATGAGGGTGGTCAGCATGTTGCGCCGCTGCCGGTGGCGCAGACGCAGCACCTCGGGGTCGTCGGTGGGTCCCTCGACCCCGCAGTTCCAGGAGCGGTTGTGGCTCTCGCCGTCGTTGCCGTCCTCGCCGTTGGCCTCGTTGTGTTTCTCGTTGTAGCTGACCAGGTCGTTGAGGGTGAAGCCGTCGTGGGCGGTGACGAAGTTGATCGAGGCGGTGGGGCGACGTCCGGTGTTCTCGTACAGGTCCGAGGAGCCGGTCAGGCGGGAGGCGAACTCGCCGAGAGTGGCGGGCTCTCCCCGCCAGAAGTCGCGGACGGTGTCGCGGAACTGCCCGTTCCACTCCGTCCACAGCGGCGGGAAGTTGCCCACCTGGTAGCCGCCCTCGCCGACGTCCCACGGCTCGGCGATCAGCTTGACCTGGCTGACCACCGGGTCCTGCTGGACCAGATCGAAGAACGAGGACAACCGGTCGACGTCGTGCAGCCCCCTGGCCAGGGCGGAGGCGAGATCGAACCGGAACCCGTCGACGTGCATGTCGAGGACCCAGTACCGCAGCGAGTCCATGATGAGCTGCAGGGAGTGGGGGTGCCGGACGTTGAGCGTGTTCCCGGTGCCCGTGTAGTCCATGTAGTGCTGTTCGTCGCCCTCGACCAGACGGTAGTACGCCTGGTTGTCGATCCCGCGGAACGCGATGGTGGGTCCCATGTGGTTACCCTCCGCGGTGTGGTTGTAGACCACGTCCAGGATCACCTCGATGTTGGCGTCGTGGAACGCCTTGACCATCGCCTTGAACTCGCTCACCGCGTCACCGGGCTTCTCCGCGAACGCGTACTCGTTGTGCGGGGCCAGGAAGCCGAAGCTGTTGTACCCCCAGTAGTTCCGCAGCCCCATGTCGATCAACCGCTGGTCCTGCATGAACTGGTGCACCGGCATCAACTCGATCGCGGTGACGCCGAGGTCGGTCAGGTAGTCGATGATCGCCGGGTGGGTCATGCCGGCGTAGGTGCCGCGCATCTCCGCCGGGATGTCGGGGTGCGTGGCGGTCATGCCCTTGACGTGGGCCTCGTAGATCACGGTGTTGTGGTACTCGTGCCGGGGCGCGCGGTCGTTGCCCCAGTCGAAGTAGGGGTTGATCACGACGGTGGTCATGGTGTGACCGAGGGAGTTCTCGGTGTTCCGTCGACCCGGGTCGTCCAGGTCGTAGCTGTGCAGGCTCGGGTGGCCGTCGAACTCCCCGTCGAAGGCCTTGCCGTACGGGTCGAGCAACAGCTTGGAGGGGTCGCAGCGCAGACCGTTCTCGGGCTCGTACGGCCCGTGCACCCGGAAGCCGTAGCGCTGCCCCGGGGTCACCCCGAACAGATAGCAGTGCCAGATATGACCGTCGACCTCGGTGAGCTCGACGCACTGCTCCCCGCCGTCGCGGTCGATCAGGCACAGGTCGACGCGCTCGGCCACCTCGGAGAACAGCGCGAAGTTGGTGCCGGTTCCGTCATACGTGGCACCGAGGGGGAAGGCGGTACCAGGCCAGGCACGGATGAGCTCTGGGGCGGACTGCTGCGCGTCGTCGTTGGTCACAAGGCCCAACAGTAGTGCGTTTCGGGGCGGGAGCCGCTGTGCCGGGCCCCCGGCGGTCACCACCAGCCGGTCGCGGGCCCCATCTGCCTGGCCAGTTCGCCCGACGCGGACCGGACCCACGACCCCGAGAGGTGGTGGGAATCGTGGTAGACGATCACGTTGCCCACCACGACCGGGCAGTTCGCCGGGTCGCACAGGCCGTCGGTGAGGTCGATCAGTCGGACCGAGTCGATCCCGGCCCCGGCGAGCCCGGCCGGGTTGATCGGCGCGATGGACCGCTCCCGGGGCATCCCGCACTCCTCGGGGGTGCCGCCGTCTCCCAGACAGTCCCCGGCCCGGATCGGGCCGCGGCCCTGGTTGAGCCACGGGGTGTCCCGGACGGCGATCACGCCGATGCCCTGCTGGTCGAGTGCACGCCACAGGTCCACGTACTGGCGCGGGGTGACGTCCGGGCCCACGACCCCCACCGGCCGGGTGGCGGTGGTGAACACGAAGTCGGGTGCCAGGCCCACGAGGGCGGCCAGGGCGGCGGGCGTCCACTCGGCGCAGCTCTCGTACAGCAACTCGTCGCTGTCGGACACCGAGGCGTCCAGGGTCAGCGGGCACCCCATCTTGAGCACCGTGACCACCCGGAAGCCGTAGTGTCGGCCGACCTCGTCGAGGCCGCTGATCCAGTGCTCGGCGTGGGAACCACCCACCAGGGCGATGGTGCGCGGCGCGGTGACGTCGCCGTACACGCACATCTGCACCTCGGCCGACTCGAAGTTCGAGATGCAGCCGTCCAGGGTGCTCACGGGCAGGTCGTTGCCCACCTGCAGCAGTGAGGGGACGTAGTCGGCGTCCTCGGGGACCGGGATGCCGTCGAAGAAGGCGCGGGCCCCGGGGTGGTCCGGGTCGGTCAGTGAGTCGACATAGGGCACGGCCGAGCGGGAGGCGGACGTGGCGGTCCACCATCCGACCGTCCCGAGGCTGGCCACCGCGGCCACCACGACGAGGGCGGTGGCCTGGACGAAGCGGCGCTGATCGCGCGCGTTGCGTCCGGACCCCTTGCGGAGCGAGTCACGCTTCTGGGCGGCGGGGGTGGACCGCCCGCGTGCCCGGCTGGCCATCCGCAGCGGTCGCTCGACGTACTTCTCGGTCAACAGGGCGAGCACCACGGAGACCGCGACGATCGCCAGCCCCGACACCAGCGTGATCTCGGCCTGCCGGTCGTAGGAGAGCCAGAGGATGAGGAGCGGCCAGTGCCACAGGTACAGGGAGTACGAGATGTCGCCCAGGCGTCGGAACACCCGCGCGGACAGCAGCCAGGTGACCGGGTCCCTCCGCGGTGTCGCGCGCTCGCCCTCGGGGAGGTTGCCGCCGAGGATGATCAGCAGGGCCCCGCCGATCGGGTACCAGGCCAGGGGGCCGGGGAAGTAGGCGGCGCCGTCGATGACGAAGCCGCAGCTCACGATGAGCGCCAGCCCGGCGACGGTGCTGAGCATGCGCAACGGCCACGGCAGCACGATCCCCGCCAGCAGGATCGCCACGAGACCACCGACGAGCAGCTCCCACATCCGGGCGCCGGTGTCGTAGTAGTTCCAGGGCTGGTTGACGGCCTGCCCGTAGGCGGACCACCACACCGAGGCCGCGGTGCCCACGGCCACCACTCCGAGGAGCATCCACTTGGGCGAGCCGCCCCGCCCGACGAGCCGCCACATCGCGGTCAGGCCCAGGACGACGCCGAGGGCGACGAGATAGAACTGGCCCTGCACCGACATGGACCACAGGTGCTGCAGCGGCGAGATGGTGGCGTCGGCCGCCGCGTAGTCCTGGGAGGTGAGCGCGAGTTCCCAGTTCTGGTAGTACAGCAGTGAGGCGAGGGTCTGTTCGAAGATCGCCGACCACTGGGTGGGGGGCTTGATGAGGATCGTCCCCACGACGGTCGCGGCCACCGTGACCACCAACGCCGGGTACAGCCGACGGACCAGTCGCGTGAGATGGGGGATCGGGTTGAGGGCGGTGCGCCCGTCCGAGGCGCCGCGTAGGAGCGATCCCAGGAAGAAGAATCCGGAGAGGGTGAGGAACACATCGACGCCGCCGGAGACGCGGCCCATCCAGATGTGGAACACCACGACCAGTGCGATGGCCAGCCCGCGGAGCCCGTCGATGTCGTGCCGGTAGGCCATCTTCCCTCGCCGGCGGCGAGCAGGCGAGATCGGAGTGCTGGTGGCCACTGGCGAGTACTTCCTGACGGGTCGTCCGGTCTGTGCAGGCGCCCCGACTCTGCGAGCGCGTGCACCGAAGAGCATGGCGGAGCCGCGTCCGATTACACCACAGACGGTCGACAGCGCCCGCGTTGGTACAGTCCGGCCCATGTTCAGCTCGCCGCCGATCCGCGCCGTGGGGACCGTGTCGGGAGTCGTCGGTCCGGCCGTGGTCGCGCTGCTGGTGTGGATCGTGGCGGCACCCCGCTCGGAGTTGCTCTCGGTGGGCGGCGGGAGGGGGTTGCGGCTCCCGGAGTCCGGGACGGACGGCGGCAGCCAGCTCCTGATGTTGATCGTCCTCCTCGGCGCGGCGGTCGTGTGTGCGGTGCTGACCTTGTGGCAC
>NZ_JAALDZ010000164.1:0-2210 GCF_014145125.1 Dietzia sp. CQ4
TGGATCTGTCGGAGGGTTCCGATCTAACAAGGAAGACTGGAACCCATGGCAGCACCACGAAAGTTCGACGCCGAGACCCGTGAGCGCGCGGTCCGGATGTACCACGAGCACCTGGCCGATGCGCAGTGCTCCAAGCTCGCCGCCCGCAAGCACGTCGGGTCGCTATTGAGCGTGAAGCCCGAGACCCTGCGGAACTGGATCGAGGCCGAGTCGGGCGCCGCGCCAGCGCAAGCGTCGGCCGATTCAGCGGAGGTAAAGCGACTCAAGCGGGAGAACGCCGAACTGCGGCGGGCGAACGAGATCCTCAAGACCGCCTCGGCGTTTTTCGCAGCGGCGGAGCTCGACCGCCGACTTACCTAATCGTTGACTACATCGACGGGGGGTGTCAAGTTTTCTGTGTAAGGGGCCGGTCAGTTAGCCCTTCTGCCTGGTGGTCAGAGTGGGAGTCGGTTGGGGAATTGCACGGCGAAGGCGTTCAGGGCTTGGTGCCATCCTCGGGTGCCTGTGCCTAGCTCGCCGCCGCGGGTGGTTTCGATGTTGCGGATGCCGAGATAGACCAGCTTGATCGCCGCCTCAGCCGAGGGGAACGAGCCCCTGGTCTTGGTGATCTTTCGGAGTTGATAGTTGATCGACTCGATCTGGTTCGTCGTGTAGATGACCTTGCGGATCTCGGGGGTGAACGCCAGGAACGGAGTGAAGTCCTCCCAGGCATTGCGCCACGCCATCACCGCCGCTGGCGCCTTGGTGCCCCAGGTCTCGGCGAAGGCCTCCATCGCCAGCTCGGCCGCCTCGATGGTGGCCGCAGTGTAGATCGGCTTCATGTCCCTGGCCATGCTCTTGCGGTCGGCGTAGGAGGCGTACTTCATGGCCGAGCGCAGGAGATGCACCACGCAGGTCTGCACCACGGTCTCGGGGTAGACGCTGTTGACCGCGGCCGGCAACCCGGTCAGTCCGTCGCAGCACAAGATCAGGATGTCCTTGGCTCCGCGATTGCGGATCTCGGTCAGCACGTCTGCCCAGAACTTGGCCCCCTCGGTGGCGCCGAGCCACAGGCCCAGCACCTGCTTGCGGCCCTCCAGATCGACCCCTACGGCCACGTGACAGGCTTTGTTAGCCACGACCCCGCCGTCGCGGATCTTCAGCCAGATCGCGTCGATGTAGACGATCGGGTACACCGTCTCCAGCGGCCTGGACTGCCAGAGTGCAATCTCGTCGGCAACCACGTCGGTGACCCTGGAGATAGTCGCGGCGGAGACCGTGGAGCCGTAGATCTCCTCCATATGTGAGCTGATGTCCCTAGTGGTCATTCCACGGGCGTAGAGGGACAGGATCATGTCCTCGACCTTGCCGACCCGGCGGGCGCGTTTGGGGACGATGACCGGCTCGAACGAGCTATTGCGGTCCCGCGGCACGGTGAGCTGCACGGGGGCCTGGAGGGTCTGCACGGACTTGGTGGTCTTGCCGTTGCGGGAGTTGCCGCTCCCGTGCCCGGCGGGGTCGCCGGATTCATAGCCCAGGTGGTCGCTGAGCTCGACCTCCATGGCCCGCTCCAGCACGGCCTTGGTCATCCGTGTCAACAACTCCTCGACGCCGTGACGGCCCTCGCCCAGCTCCTCGGCGGCGGTCACCAGGGCATCGATCTGATCGGCGTTCAGCACCCCAGCAAGAGGGTTCTGCGCATCAGCTACTTCAGTCATTCGGTCGATCCTTCCGGAGGTGAAACCCGTAGGTCACACCTCGGTACGAGACCGGACCCTTACACACTCAATGAAACACCCTACATCGACGCTCACAAGGTGCGATTCGGGGTCGAGCAGATCTGCCGCGTGCTCACCGAGCACGGCATGACGATCTCCCCGAGCACCTACTACGCCCGCTCGGCTGCGCCGTCCACTGCTGCCGAGCTGGCCGATGCGTACGCCGCGCACGAGGTGTTCTGCTTGTTCCACGACCAGCGGGGCCTGTACGGGGTGCTCAAGCTGTGGCACAGCCTGCGGCGGCGGGGTCGCGATGTCGGCCGCGACCAGGTCGCTCGACTGATGCGCATCTGCGGCATTGCTGGGATCGTGCGAGGTAAGCGGCGCACGGTCACGACCGAGTCGGATCCCTCGGCGGATCGGCATCCCGATCTGATCGACCGTCAGTGGAACGCTCCAACGCGTCCGGACCAGTGGTGGGTAGCGGACTTTACATATGTATGGACGTTGGCC
>NZ_JAALDZ010000165.1:0-7108 GCF_014145125.1 Dietzia sp. CQ4
GCCGCCTGGGACGCGCCGTGGGGGCGCCCGCTGCTCGGCGTGCGCGCGACCGACACCCGCGCCGCCTGCCGCGCACTGGGCCTGGACTGGTGGGACGACCCGCACAACGTCGACCCGGCTTTCACCCGCGTGCGACTACGCCACGAGGTGCTCCCGCTCCTCGAGGACGTCCTGGGGGGCGGGGTGGCGGAGGGGTTGGCGCGGACCGCGGAGCTGCTCCGGATCGACGACGACGAGCTGGACCGTCTCGCCGCCGCCGTGCCCGTCTCCGGAGACGGCGGGCTGGACGTCTCGGTCCTCGAGCCGTTGCCGACGGCCGTACTGACCCGGGTCCTGCGGCGATGGCTGCTGGCCCACGGCTGCCCCTCGCCCACGTACGCGCACCTGTCATCGGTGGCCGCCCTCGTCACGGACTGGCACGGGCAGGGGGGAGTGGCGGTGGGGGGCACGGGCCCGGACGGGTCGGGTGTGTCGGCGGGCCGGGGCAGGTTGGTCGCTCGGCGACGGCATGGAAAGGTGGTCCTCGAGATCGACCGGGCGAGTGGAGCGGGGACGTAGATGAGCACGGACAAGTACGCCGACGAGATCGAGTCGGTGCTCATCGACACCGATGTGATTCGCGACCGGATCGCCGAGATGGGCGCGACGATCGGGGAGCGCTACCGGGACTCCGAACAGGAGGTCGTGCTGGTCGCCGTGCTCAAGGGCGCGGCGATCTTCGTCTCCGACTTCGCCCGGGCGCTGACCATCCCCTCCGAGCTGGAGTTCATGGCGGTCAGTTCCTACGGCTCCTCCACCAGCTCCTCGGGAGTGGTGCGGATCCTCAAGGACCTCGACCGCGACATCGCGGACCGCGACGTGATCATCGTGGAGGACATCATCGACTCGGGCCTGACCCTGTCGTGGCTGATGCGCAACCTCCGCACCCGCAATCCGCGCTCGCTGGAGATCGTCACCCTGCTGCGCAAGCCCGACGCGGTCAAGGCCGACCTGGACATCCTGGAGATCGGGTTCGACATCCCCAACGAGTTCGTGGTGGGGTACGGCCTGGACTTCGCCGAGCGGTACCGCGACCTGCCGTACATCGGCCGGCTGCACCCTCGCATGTACTCCTGACCGACGCTGTTGGACACATGTCTGGCAATTTCGTGATCCAGGTCACGCGAGGCGGTTAGCCTGGCGACATGTTCCCGGGAACCTTCGCCGCCACCACGCCCGACAAGCCCGCCGTGATCCGCCCCGCGACGGGCGAGCAGATCACCTACGCCGAGCTCGAGGCCAGGTCGGCCCAGCTCGCGCACGTCCTGACCGACGACTGGGGGCTTCGGCCCGGCGACACCATCGCCGTGGTCTCGGACAACACCCTCGAAATGGTCGAGATCTACTGGGGGGCGCTGCGGGTCGGGCTCTACATCGCCGCCATCAACCATCACCTGACGGCCGACGAGTCCTCCTACATCATCGGGGACTGCGGTGCCCGCGCCCTCTTCGTCTCCGCTCCCGTGGCCGACCACGTCGACCTGTCCCCGGACGCGCACCCCGACGTCGAGCACCGGGTGGTGTTCGGCGGGACGCTCGACGGGTTCGCGGACTACCGAGAACTGCTGGCCGACAAGCCCACTGATCCGCCCGCCGACCAGCCCCGCGGCCACGACTTCCTCTACTCCTCCGGCACCACCGGACGGCCCAAGGGCGTGCGCGTGGACCCGCCGGAGGGGCAGATCGACGAGGTCCCCGACGTCTACACCCCGGTGTTCAGCTTCCTCTACGCGTTCGACGCCGACAGCGTGTATCTGTGCCCCGCGCCGCTGTACCACGCGGCCCCGCTGCGGTTCTGCGGCGTGGTCAACTCCGTCGGCGGGACCGTGATCCTCATGGACCGCTTCGACGCCGAGGAGTCACTGCGCCTCATCGAGGAGTACCGCGTGACCCACTCGCAGTGGGTGCCGACGATGTTCGTGCGCATGCTCAAGTTGCCGGAGGAGACGCGGATGCGTTACGACGTGTCCAGCATGACCCACGCGATCCACGCCGCCGCCCCGTGCCCGCCCGAGGTCAAGCGCCGGATGATCGAGTGGTGGGGCCCGGTGATCCACGAGTACTACTCGGCCACCGAGGGCATGGGGATCACGTTCATCAACTCGCAGGAGGCGCTCGAACGCCCCGGATCGGTGGGCCGCGACGGGCTCAAGGGCATCGCGCACATCTGCGACGAGGAGGGCCGCGAGCTGCCCATCGGCGAGATCGGCACCATCTACTGGCAGCAGGACGAGGGCACCTTCGCCTACCACGGCGATCCGGACAAGACCGCGTCCGTCTTCCACCCCGAGCACCCCAACTGGTCCACCTTCGGCGACGTGGGTTACCTGGACTCCGACCGCTTCCTGTACCTGACCGACCGCAAGGCGTTCACCATCATCTCCGGCGGCGTGAACATCTACCCGCAGGAGATCGAGAACGCACTCGCGCTGCACCCGGCGGTCGAGGACGTCGCGGTGATCGGGATCCCGGACGAGGAGATGGGGGAGAAGGTCCACGCCGTGGTGGTGCCCGCTCCCGACCGCGCCGACGACCCCGACCTGGGCGAGGAGATCCTCGGATCGCTCCGCGGCCACATCTCGGACTTCAAGATCCCGCGGGCGGTGGACTTCGTCGACGAGCTACCCCGCACACCCACCGGGAAACTGGTCAAGCGCCGGATCCTCGACCGCTACACGAGCGGAACCGTCGCCTGAGGCGCCGATGGACCTGACCGGCGAGTTCGAACGCGAGCGACCGAGACTCACCCGGATCGCCGCGCGCGTCCTCGGTGATCCGGCCGAGGCCGAGGACGCGGTCCAACAGGCGTGGCTGCGGCTGGCGAGGACCGACGCCGCCGCCGTCGCCAACCTGCAGGGATGGCTCACCACCGTGGTCACCAGAGTGTGTCTGGACCGTCTCAAGGCCGCGGTGCCGGTGCCCGTGCCCGGGGACGCGCCCGATCGTCCGGGTGCCGATCCCGACCCCGCCGAGGAGGTGGCCCTCGCCGAGTCGGTGGGGTCGGCGCTGCACCTGGTGCTCGACCGGCTGTCCCCCGCCGAGCGGGTGGCGCTGGTCCTCCACGACTCGTTCGCCGTCGACTTCGCCACCATCGCCGGGATCCTGGACTGCACCCCGGCCGCCGCCCGCAAGCACGCCTCCAGGGCCCGGTCCAAGGTGGCGGCGCCGCCGGGCGGTCAGGGAACGGCGGACTGGGACGTGGTCGACGCCTTCCTCGCCGCGGCCCGGGACGGCGAGTTCTCCCGTCTGCTCGGGCTCCTCGCGCCGGACGTGGTGGTGGCCGGCGACCCGGTCGCCGTGGGCCTGGGGACCCCCGCGCGCATCGAGGGGCGCGACGCGGTGGCGGAGTTCTTCAACGGCGCCGCGGCCGCGGCGCTGCCGGTGTTCGTCCACGGCCGACCCGGAGCGGCGTGGTTCGACCGCGGAGTCGCCCGAGTGGCGTTCGACTTCCGCGTGTCGGGTGGACTGGTCACGCGCATCGACTTCCGCGCCCAGCCGGAGGCACTGGAGACGATCAACCGCCGGCGGGGCGGCGACCTGCGTTGACGTCCGCCGGGGAGACGCCGCCTCTCCGGCCTCGGGTGGGTCACATCTCCGGCCCGCCGCTCGTCATCATGGTGAGGAGCGCACACCGCGCTACCCGGACACGGGAGGAACGCCCCCATGAAGACCATGACCTGCAGAGATCTCGGAGGTCCCTGCGACCTCGCCCACTCCGGTGAGACCGCCGACGACGTGATCAACGCCCAGGACGCCCATCTGAAGGAACTCGTCAAGGCGGGGGACGAGGCACACGGGCCCGCGCGGAAGGAGATGAAGGGGCGGTGGATGCGGCCCCGGCAGGCGCTCGGGTGGTACAACGACGTCAAGAAGCGCTTCGCCGAGCTGCCGGAGGACTGACCCGGAGGACTGACCCGCAGGACTGACCCGGGTGGCCCGCCCGTCGCCGTCCCGCCCGCGTCAGGCCCCGGCCCCCTCGATCTCGGCGGCCAGCGAGAGCAGGGTCGGCTCCGAACCGGGCCGCCCGACGAGTTGCACCGAGGTCGGCATGTCCCGGCCGGCCGGGGACACGGTGCGACCGCACGGGACGGACATCGCGGGCCACCCGAGCACGTTGGCCAGAGGGGTGAACGGGGAGAACCTCATCGAGGCCCACAGCGAGCGTCCCCACGACCGCCGGTGCCAGTCGGTCGCCTCGGGTGGCAGGTCGGCCAGGGCCGGGGTGAGCCACACGTCCACGCCGGCGGTGTCCATCGCGCGCTCGACCTCAGTGCGCAGCGCCTCGGTCGCCCGGTTCCACCGGGTGTCCCCGTCGCCCGCCCCGCCGTTCCGGAACGCGGTGCGGCCCAACAGGGCGTGGTGTCGGGTGCGGCGCTCCATCGCGGAGAGCGGGAGGTTCTCGTCCTCCGCGGCGCGGGCCACCGCGAACGTCCACCGCGCCAGATAGAGCACCGGGTCGCGAGGTGACGGCAGCGTGGTGTCGACGATGACGAGGTCCCGGGCCCGGAGCAGATCGGCAGCCTCCCGGGCCGCGCGCGTCCACGGTTCCCGGACCCGGACGAGATCCCGGCCGAGCCGGATCGGACTCGTCGTGGACAGGCCCACGCGCGTCCCGCCGGGCACGGGTCCGACGGAGGCGAGCTCCGGTCGACCCGCCATCACGGACAGTGCCAGTGCCACGTCCCCGACGGTCCGGGCCAGGGGCCCCGACTCCGCGAGGCCACCCCAGTTGTCGCCGGCCAGTCGGGTGGGGACGACCCCCGGTCCGGGCTTGATGGTGACGATCCCGCAGGCGGCCGCGGGTATCCGTAGGGAACCCATCCCGTCGTCCCCCACCGCGAGCGGGACCATGCCGGAGGCGACCGCCGCGGCCGACCCGCCCGAGGACCCGCCCGCGGACAGGTTCTCGTCGAGGGGGTTGCGGGTGATGCCGTGCTCCTCGGAATCCGTCATCCCCCACGTGCACAGCTGGGGCGCGGCGGTGATGCCCACCGGGACCGCGCCGGCCGCCAGCAGGGGAGCGATCGCCGGGTTGTCGAGGGTCACGGTGCTCTTGACGGCCAGGGGGACCCCGGCCAGGGGCAGTTCCGACCGTCCGGCCCCGTCCCGGGCGTCCACCGCCGCCGCGGCCGCACGGCCGTCAGTCGCGAGGAGAGTGGTGAACGCACGGAGTGCCGGATCCAGGTGCGCGATCCGGTCCAGGGCGGCGTCGAGCGCCCCCGTCGCGGTGTCGGCGCCGGACCGCACCGCCTCTGCGGTCCGGGACGCGGGCGGGGTGGGGGTGATCACGAGCCCGATGGTACGGGGCGCGTACGACACGATCGCCTGTCCGCCCACGGCGATCAGCACGGTCGGCTGTCGTGCCCCGCAGGTAGCCTGGGGCGATAGGCGACGAGGTCGGTCGCATCACGAGGTCCGCCGACCGGCGGGGCCGTCCTTCGCACTCGAGGACCGAATGGAACGTAAGAGCAACACCGTTTTCCGCAACGTGGCGATCGCGGGCGTCATCATCCTGGCGATCGTCGGTTTCTCGTTCTTCGCGAACGACGAGCGGGGGTACACGGAGGTCGACACCTCTGTGGCCCTCGCGCAGATCGACGCCGGGAACGTCAGGGAGGCGACGATCGAGGACCGCGAGCAGCAGCTGCGGCTCACGCTCGAGTCGGCGATCACCCCTGAGGAGGGTGCGGACGAGACCGACCAGCTGCTCGCCAAGTACCCGGAGCGGGCGGCGGCCCAGATCTTCGACCGGATCGCCGCCGCGGAGCCGGAGAAGTACGACACCACCGTCACCCAGCAGGGCTTCCTCACCCAGATGCTGTCGTTCCTGCTGCCCATGCTCATCCTCTTCGGGCTCCTGTTCTACTTCATGACGCGCATGCAGGGCGGCAAGGGCGGCCTGTTCGGCGTCGGCAAGTCGCGGGCCGTCGAGTTCACCAAGGACATGCCGCAGACCACGTTCGCCGACGTCGCCGGTGAGGACGAGGCCGTGGAGGAGCTCAACGAGATCAAGGACTTTCTCCAGAACCCGGCGCGGTACGAGCGCCTGGGCGCCAAGATCCCCCGCGGCGTCCTCCTCTACGGGCCACCCGGAACGGGCAAGACCCTGCTGGCGCGGGCGGTGGCCGGCGAGGCCGGGGTGCCGTTCTTCTCGATTTCGGGCTCGGACTTCGTGGAGATGTTCGTGGGCGTGGGCGCCTCGCGTGTCCGCGACCTGTTCGAGAAGGCCAAGCAGAACGCGCCCTGCATCGTGTTCGTCGACGAGATCGACGCCGTCGGTCGGCACCGCGGCTCCGGGACGGGTGGCGGCCACGACGAACGCGAGCAGACCCTCAACCAGCTCCTCGTGGAGATGGACGGGTTCAGCGACCGTGAGACGGTCATCATGATCGCGGCGACCAACCGTCCCGACGTGCTCGATCCGGCCTTGCTGCGGCCCGGTCGGTTCGACCGCCAGGTGCCGGTGACCAACCCGGACCTGCGCGGTCGCGAGTCCATCCTCGCCGTCCACTCGGTGGGCAAGCCCCTGGCCGCCGACGTGGACATGCGGTCGCTGGCCCGGCGCACGATCGGCATGTCCGGCGCGGACCTGGCCAACGTGCTCAACGAGGGCGCGCTGCTGGCCGCCCGGATGGGCCGGGACGAGATCTCGATCGACATCCTCGAGGAGGCCACCGACCGGGTCGTGGGCGGACCACGCCGCAAGCACCGCGTGATCAGCGAGCACGAGAAGAAGGTCACCGCCTACCACGAGTCCGGTCACGCGCTCGCGGCGTGGGCGATGGAGGACCTGGAGCCGGTCCACAAGGTCACGATCCTCGCGCGCGGCCGCACCGGGGGGCACGCCCTGGTCGTCCCGGAGGACGACAAGTCCCTCATGACCCGCGCGGACATGATCGCGCGGATCGTCATGGCCATGGGCGGCCGCGCAGCCGAGGAGTACGTCTTCGGCGAACCGACCTCCGGCGCCAGCTCGGATATCGAACAGGCCACCAGGATCGCCCGCACGATGGTCGCCGAGTACGGCATGAGTTCCAGGCTCGGGGCGGTCAGGTACGGCGGCGAGGGC
>NZ_JAALDZ010000166.1:0-24131 GCF_014145125.1 Dietzia sp. CQ4
CGCGGCTGGGGGAGCAGGCGCTGGAGCGGCTGCGCGCGCGGCTGGGGGAGCAGGGCGGCGGTCTCAGGCGCCGCGGAGCCGCTCGAGGGCGCCGATCACCACGTCCCGGTCGGTGGTCTGCCAGAACGGTGGCAGAGAGGCCCGGAGATAACCGCCGTAGCGAGCGGTCGCCAACCGGGAGTCGAGGACCGCCACGACGCCCCGGTCGTCGGTACGGCGCAGGAGCCTCCCGACCCCCTGGGCGAGGAGTAGCGCAGCGTGGTTGCCGGCGACGGCGAGGAAGCCGTTGCCACCGCGGGCCCCGACCGCGCGCTGACGCGCCGAGAGCAGGGGGTCGTCCGGCCGCGGGAAGGGGATGCGATCGATCACCACGAGCGAGAGCGACCGCCCGGGAACGTCGACGCCCTGCCACAACGAGAGGGTGCCGACCAGCGTGGTCTCCTCGTCCGCCGCGAACTGCGCCACCAGGTTGGCGGTCGAGTCCTCGCCCTGGCACAGCACCGGGGTGTCGAGCCGCTCGCGCAGCAGCTCTGCGGCCGCCCTGGCCCCGCGCATCGAGGAGAAGAGCCCGAGGGTGCGTCCCCCGGCGGCGGTGACGAGGTCGATCAACTCGTCTCCCGCCTCGGGGGAGGCGCCCTCCCTGCCGGGCGCCGGGAGGTGCGAGGCCACGTAGAGGATGCCGTTGCGGCGGTAGTCGAAGGGCGACCCGGCGTCCAGCCCGGTCCAGCGGAGACTGCCGGCGTCGTCGTCGGATGGCGGTTCCAGGGCGACGGCGGTCGCGGGGTCGGGACGAGCGGACGAGGCCGGCGGAAGGCCCCAGGTGGCCGCCAGACCGTCGAACTTCCCGCCGGTCGTGAGCGTGGCGGAGGTGAGGATCACGGTGGATTCGGCGAACAGCCGCGCCCGGAGCAGCCCTGCCACGGAGAGCGGGGCCACGCGCAGGATCCGGCCGCGGCGGTCCTCCTCGCTCATCCACACGATCTCCAGACGCTCGGTCACCGGGCGCTCGTAGGAGGAGAGCATCCGGTCGGCCGCGTCGGCGACCTCGTCGAGTGCCGCGAGGGTCTTCTGCCGGTCGGAGGCGCCCTGGGGATCGTTCGCGACCTCGCCGGGCTTGGGGCCGGGAACGGCGCTCCGGCAGTTCTCGGTGGTGTGTCGGACCGCGGCCAGCGCGAGGTCGGCGCCCTCGGGCAGGAGGTCCCAGCGTCCTTCGGGACACAGCTCGAGCAGGCTCGCCAGACCCTCGCCCGCCGCCACCATGCGATCGGCGGTCTGCTGATCGACGAGTTTGGCCGCGCGGCGGGCCGCCTGGATCACGGCCGCACCGGTGAGCTCCGCCGTCGTCACGCCGGTCACCCGGTCGGACAGCTCGTGGGCCTCGTCGATCACCACCGCGTCGTGTTCGGGGAGGATGGAGACGTCGGTCATGGCGTCGATCGCGAGCAGGGCGTGGTTGGTCACCACCACGTCTGCGCGTCCCGCCTCCTGCCGGGCCAGTTCGGCAAAGCACTCGGAGAACTCGGGGCACAGCTGCCCCAGGCACTCGCGGCTGGTCACCGACACCTGGCGCCACGCCGCGTCGGACACCCCGCGGGGCAGGTCGTCCCGGTCGCCGGTCTCGGTGTCCTGCGCCCAGTCGTGCAGCCGGGCGATCTCCTGGCCGAGTCGCGAGCCGGGCCCGGAGTCGCGCGGGGAGGCCTCGCGGGGGGTGCGGGCGGCGGTGGATTCGCCACCGATCGGGAGGTCGAACAGCTCCTCGGACACCACCTCGTCGGGATCGGCCTCGTCGACCGGGCCGGACGAGACGCGGTGCAGGCACAGGTAGTTCCCGCGGCCCTTGAGGATCGCGTGTGAGGGGGTGACACCGAGCTGTGGTTTCAGGGCGGCGGCCAACCGGGGGAGGTCGCGGTCCACCAGCTGGTTCTGCAACGCGATCGTGGCGGTGGAGACCACCACCGTCCCCCCGGTCGTCACGGCGTGCCGCAGTGACGGCACCAGGTAGGCCAGCGATTTGCCGGTGCCCGTGCCGGCCTGGACCGCGAGGTGCTCGCCGGTGGACAGGGCGTTGCCCACCGCCTCGGCCATACGGACCTGGCCCGCGCGCTCGCTGCCGCCCAGGCTCTCGACCGCGGTGGCGAGCAGGTCGGAGACGGTCGGGAGCGAGTCGGTCACCCGGTCACCCTATCGGCTGCGTCGGAGGCGGGCGGATCAGCGCCGGGGTCCGGGCGGCACCACCCGCACGGGGACCGCCGGCTCGCCCTCGCTCAGGGCCAGACCCTCCCACGGCAGGGTCACCATCGCGGACTCGTGGAGCGCCCGCGACTCGGCCAGGGTCGGCAGGTCGGCCGCGGTGTCGCCGTCGCGCATGAGGGGGACCATCAGGTCCCGCTGCTCCAGACCCGGGTCGGTCGGCAGGGAACCCGCCCACGGCAGGAGCACCTCCTCGACCGCGGTGCCCGAACGCCGGTGCAGCCGGACCGCGCGCTTGGCGCCCGGCAGGGACTCCTTGTGCGCGGACCGCTTGGCCACCGGTATGCCGTCCACCTCGACGAGCTTGTAGACCATCCCGGCGGTGGGGGCGCCGGAGCCGGTCACCAGCCGGGTTCCCACCCCGTACGCGTCGACGGGTTCGGCCCGCAGGGCCGCTATCGCGTACTCGTCGAGATCTCCGGAGACAACGATCCGGGTCCGGTGGGCGCCCAGGGAGTCCAGCTGGACACGGACCTGGCGGGCGAGCATCCCGAGGTCGCCCGAGTCGATCCGGACGCCCCCCAGCCCGGGCCCGGCCACCTCGATCGCCGTGGCCACGCCGCGGGTGATGTCGTACGTGTCCACCAGCAGGGTGGTGTCCACACCGAGGGTGGCCACCTGGGATCGGAAGGCGGACGCCTCGTCCGGGCCGTCCGGTCCGGTGTGCAGCAGGGTGAACGCGTGCGCGGACGTGCCGGCGGAGGGGACCCCGTGCCGCCGGGTCGCCTCGACGTTGGAGGTGGACGCGAACCCCGTGAGGTACGCCGCGCGGGCCGCCGCCACCGCGGCCTCCTCGTGGGTGCGGCGCGACCCCATCTCGATGATCGGTCGGCCGTCGGCCGCCGCGGTCATGCGCGCGGCGGCGGAGGCGATCGCGCTGTCGTGGTTGAGCACGGACAGGACCAGGGTCTCGAGCAGCACGCACTCGGCGAACCCGCCCCGGATGCTCAGCACCGGGGATCCCGGGAAGAACAGTTCGCCCTCGGGGTACCCGTCGATGTGGCCGGTGAACCGGAAATCCCGCAACCACCCGAGGGTCCGCTCGTCGAGGGAGTCGGCCACCACCGCGAGCTCCTCCTCACCGAAGCGGAAGTCCCGGAGCCGCTCCAGGAGTCGGCCCGTGCCGCCGACGACGCCGTACCGGCGACCCGCCGGGAGCCGTCGGGCGAACACCTCGAACACACAGGGGCGGTCGGCGGTCCCGTCGGCCAGTGCGGCCCGGATCATCGTGAGCTCGTACTTGTCCGTGAGCAGTGCGCTGGACGGACGGCCCGGCGGGTGAGGGGCGCGCGTCGGCGCGGTCGCGGTCACCCGGCTGACTCTACGGCGTGGCCGACCCGGCGGTAATCCGTATCCTTGGCCGTATGCACACCGTGACCACACAGATCGCGGACGACCGGAGCGTCGTCCCCGTGATGGCGATGCCGTCGGCCGCGCCCGTGGAAGCCACGGACACCGAGCTCGACGCCGGGGTGGACAGTCCCTGGCTCACCGTGGTGTGGGACGACCCGGTCAACCTGATGAGCTACGTGACCTTCGTGTTCCAGCGGGTCTTCGGCTACAGCAGGGAGAAGGCGCACGAGCTCATGCTCAAGGTCCACAACGACGGCCGCGCGGTGGTCTCGTCCGGGAGCCGGGACAAGGTGGAGAACGACGTCCGGAAGCTGCAGGAGGCCGGACTGTGGGCCACCATGCAGCGGGAGGTCTGAGCCCGTGAAGGCCTGGCAGCGCAAGTCCTCCCTCACCGGCCCCCGGGTCAAGGCGGTCATGGAGGGTCACGAGGTGCAGATCCTCCACGCCCTGGTGTCCAACATCGTCGACATGCTCGAGCAGCGGCGCGACTCCGCGCCGAGGGACGAGTTGGCTGAGATCACCGGGATGCGCAGCGGCCACTCCGAGCTCCCCGTCGAGGCCCCGCTCGCCCGCCTGCTCCCCGACTTCCACCGGCCCGAGCCGGGTGGGGGATCCGACGCGGACGCCGCCGCGGTGGCCCGCGCACACAACTCGGGCATGCGCATGATCCACGAGCCGGAGATCATCGACGTCAAGCTCGCGGCGGCGTCGACGGTCCTCAGGTCCCTCCCGGCGCGTGGGGGGACGGTCTCGCTCAGCCCCGAGCAGGCACAGGCCTGGATGGGGTGTCTCAACGACGTCAGGCTCGGCCTGGGCGCGTTGCTGCTCGAGGCCGGGGCGGTGGACGGCGTCCCGGCCACCGACATCCCCGAGTTCGTCGCGGAGGACGACCCGAGGTCGGCGCACCTGGACGTCTACCACTGGTTGACCTTCATGCAGGACTCCCTGTGCACCGCTCTGACCGGGAAGTGAGGAGAACACGGTGAATCCAGATCCACGCACGTTCCGGGCGGGGGGCGTCCAGACCGCCCGGCCCGTCCCTCAGGGGCCGCGCCGCTGGCCGGCACTGATCCTGCTCTTCGCGTTCGTCGCACTGATGTGGGTGGTCGAGGCGGCCGACCAGGTCATCCAGGCCACCATCGGGCCCCCGCAGGGACTCGACGGCTACGGGGTGCGTCCGCTCTCGACCGACGGGCTCCCCGGCATCATCTTCCAACCCTTCCTCCACGGGGACTGGGCGCACCTGATCGGCAACTCGATCGCCCTGCTCGTCCTGGGATCGATCATCGCGATGTCCGGGATCCGGCCCCTGATCAGCGTCACGCTCATCTCGTGGCTGGCCTCGGGTGTCGTGTCGTGGGTCCTGGGCGGCACCGGGACCGTGCACATCGGGGCGTCCGGCATCGTGTTCGGCTACATCTTCTACGTGATCGTCCGGGGTCTGTTCTCCCGCCGGTTCCTGCACCTGGTCGTGGGTCTGGTGATCGGCTTCTACTACGGGTTCGAGGCGCTCGCGGGACTGTCCCCGATGCTGGACGGCGTGTCCTGGCAGGGTCACCTCGGCGGGGCCATCGGCGGGGTCCTCTCGGCGTACGGACTCAAACGCGACCGGACGCCACAGGCGGTCACCGCCGGGCAGCGGCGGAACGCCGGTTCGCCGAGGTGACGTCTCCCGATCCACTGGCCCCGGTCGGGGTGTTCGACTCGGGGGCGGGTGGACTCACCGTGGCCCGGGCGATCATGGACCAGCTCCCCGACGAGTCGTTGATCTACGTGGGGGACACGGCCAACGGTCCGTACGGGCCGCTGCCCCTGGCCCGGGTGCGCGAGCACGCCCTGGCGGTCGCGGACTCCCTCGTCGACCGCGGGGTCAAGGCTCTGGTGATCGCGTGCAACACCGCCTCGGCGGCGATGCTGCGGGACGCGCGCGAGCGCTACCCGGTACCGGTGGTGGAGGTGATCCAGCCGGCGGCCAGGCGGGCGGTGGCCACCACGCGCTCGGGCCGCATCGGGGTGATCGCCACGCGCGCCACGGTCGCGTCGCTGGCCTACGACGACGCCGTGGCCGCGGCGGCCGGGGTCCACCTGACCTCGGTGGCGTGCCCGAAGTTCGTCGAGTTCGTGGAGCGCGGGATCACCAGCGGTCGGCAGGTCCTGGGTCTGGCGGAGGCGTACCTCGCGCCGATCCGGGACGCGGACGTGGACACCCTGGTCCTCGGGTGCACCCACTACCCCCTGCTGTCCGGGGTGGTCCAGCTCGCGGTGGGCGATCACGTCACGCTGGTCTCCAGCGCCGAGGAGACCGCCAAGGACGTGCTGCGCGTGCTCACCGCCGCGGACCTGCTGCGCCCCCACGACGCGGCGGATCCGGCGACGCGGGAGTACCTCGTGACCGGTGACCCGGACAGCTTCCGAAGGGTGGCGTCCCGGTTCCTCGGACCCGGTCTCGTGTCGGTCGGCCTCGCGGGGGCGGTGTGATCCCTCCCCGCGGGCCGGTTCCCGGTCGCCCGCCGGGGCACACTCCGGGCGACCTCGCGCCGGCCGTGGCACGATGGTGCCCATGTTTCTGACTGTCCTGGGTTGCTCGGGGAGTATCGGCGGACCCACCTCGCCGGCGTCCGGGTATCTGGTGGAGGTCGAGGGGGTCGCCCCGGTCGTGATCGACATGGGGCCCGGGGTGTTGGGGGCTCTGCAGCGGTACATCGCGCCGGAGGACGCCACGATCCTGTTGTCCCATCTCCACGCCGATCACTGCCTGGACGTCCCGGGCCTGCTGGTGTTGCGGCGCTACGGTCCGGAGGCCGAGCGCGCGGTCCGGGTCCCGCTCATCGGGCCGTCCGGGACCGCGTACCGGATCGGGGTCGCCTCGGCGGAGGAACCGGGGGCGGTGGACGATCTGTCGGACACCTTCGAGGTGGGGTCGTGGGATGTCACGCCCGACGTGGAGATAACGGGCGACGACGGCGAGGTGGGCCTGCGCGTGCGGGCCGACCGGGTGGATCACCCGCCGGAGTCCTACGGGATGCGCCTGACGTCGGAGTCCGGTCGCGTCCTGGCCTACAGCGGTGACACCGCCTACTGCGACTCGCTGGTCGAACTCGCGGCCGGCGCCCACGTGTTCCTCTGCGAGGCCTCGTGGACCCACGAGGAGGGCCGCCCCCCGGGGATCCACATGTCCGGTGCCGAGGCCGGCCGGACCGCCCGACTGGCCGGGGTGGGCCGTCTGGTGCTGACCCACATCCCCCCGTGGACGGACCGCGAGGCCGTGCGCGCCGAGGCCGCCGCGCAGTTCGACGGCGAGGTCCTGTTGGCGGAGCCTGATCTCAGGCTCGAGGTCTGAGCGTCGGGTTCCGGGGCCCGGTGTCCGAGGCCCGGTCTCCGGGTGCCGGCCGCTAGTATCGGCGGGCGTGACCTCATCTACTGACGGCAGAGCAGACGGACGCGCGGACGGCGACCTCCGCGACGTGACCATCACGCGGGGTTTCACCTCGCACCCGGCGGGCTCGGTTCTCGTGACCTTCGGACAGACCCGCGTGATGTGCACGGCGAGTGTGACCGAGGGCGTGCCGCGCTGGCGCAAGGGGTCGGGCCTGGGCTGGCTGACCGCGGAGTACGCGATGCTCCCCGCCGCCACCCACGAGCGCTCGGGGCGCGAGTCGGTGCGGGGCAAGGTGGGTGGCCGCACCCATGAGATCAGCCGGCTGGTCGGCCGGTCGCTGCGCGCGTGCATCGACCTGTCCGCGCTGGGGGAGAACACCATCGCCCTGGACTGTGACGTCCTGCAGGCCGACGGCGGTACCCGGACGGCCGCCATCACCGGGGCCTATGTCGCGCTCGCGGACGCGGTGACCTGGCTCAAGGCGAAGGGTGCCGTCACCGGAAACCCGCTCACGTCCGCGGTGGCGGCCGTGAGCGTCGGCGTGGTGGACGGGCGGGTCCTGTGCGACCTGCCCTACGAGGAGGACTCGCGCGCCGGGGTGGACATGAACGTCGTCTGCACCGACGCCGGGCAGCTCGTCGAGGTCCAGGGGACGGCCGAGGGCGCCGCGTTCGGGCGGGACACCCTCGATGCGATGCTCGACTCCGCGCAGGCCGGCTGCGACAAGCTGTTCGAGTTGCAGCGCGAGGCCCTCGCCGCCCCCTACCCGGGTGAGCTGCCCGCGCCTCCGGCCGCCTGGACCGCGGGGCGCCAGCCGTGACCGTGCGACTGCTGGTCGCGAGCCGGAACGCCAAGAAGCTCGCCGAGCTGCGCCGCGTGCTGGAGTCCGAGGGGATCGTCGGCATCGAGCCGGTCGGCCTGGACGAGGTGCCGGAGTTCCCCGAGGAGCCGGAGGACGGCGCGACGTTCGAGGACAACGCTCTGATCAAGGCGAGATCCGGGTGGAGGGCGACGGGCCTGGCGTGCCTGGCCGACGACTCCGGGCTGGCCGTGGACGCGCTGAACGGGATGCCGGGCGTGCTCTCCGCGCGCTGGGCGGGCCGTCACGGCGACGACGCGGCCAACAACGCGCTCCTGGTGGCGCAGCTGTCTGATGTGCCCGACGACCGCCGTGGCGCGGCCTTCTTCTCCAGCTGCGCCCTGGTGTACTCGGCGGCTGACCCGGCGGTGGACCCGGAAACGTCGACGGAGAATCCGGTCGAGCGGGTCGCGGAGGGGCGGTGGGCCGGACACGTGCTCCGGGATCCGCGCGGCGAGGGCGGGTTCGGCTACGACCCGCTGTTCCTGCCCGAGGGGTCGGACCGCTCCGCGGCGGAACTCACACCGGGGGAGAAGGACGCCGACTCCCACCGCGGCCGGGCCCTGCGGGCGCTCGTGCCGGCGCTCCGGGAGCTCGCCGAGCGCAGCCGGACGGACTGACCGGCTCGGATCGGCGCCGGTTCATACCGCGTATTCGGCCCGGACGTCCCGGGTCCGCTTGTGCTCGAACCAGAACGACAGGAACGGGACCGTCCCGGCCAGGGCGGTCAGCAGGGTGCGGGAGGCGGGCCACCGGGCCTTGATCGCCAGGTCGAGGGTCATGAACAGGTAGAAGATGTAGAAGACACCGTGGGCCTGTCCGATGTAGGTGAACCAGTCGGGAGCGTCCGAGGAGTTCTCCAGGATCAGGTACTTGTAGATCATCTCGACCGTGAGGACCAGCAGCCACACGCCGGTGATCCAGGCCAGGACGCGGTACCGGGCGAGCGCCCCGCGGACCTTGCCGTCGGGATCCGGCTTGCGGTCGTCGGTCTCCGGGGTGGCTGCGACGGTCATGTGGTGTGTCTCTCCTGGTGACGGTCGCCGGCGGCCGCGTCCTGACGGGCCAGCTCGGCGAGGTATGAGTTGTAGGCGTCCAGGGCCTCATCTCCGGTCCGGGCCTCCGCGGCGGGACGCCGGGGCAGAAGATCCGCGGGGATCTCCGTGACGATCTCCTGCCTGCGCGAACCCCGGCGCAGGGGCGGAGCGTCGGGGTGGCCGTCGACCTCGTCGTCGTCACCCTCATCCCCGTCGACACCGGCCGCGGGGAGGGCCGACTCGGCCTCGTCGGCTTCCAGTCGCACGTACTTCAGGTACGCGTAGACCAGGAACCCCGCCAGGAACGGCCACATGAAGGTGTAGCCGAGGTTCTGCACCGTCCCCGTGGCCTCCTGGTAGCGGGCGAGCTGCCAGAACCCCATCCCCAGGCAGAAGATCGAACCCAGGACGACGAACGCGATCCACGAGGGGCGGTGCCTGACCTTGGTCGAGACCGGCGGACCGGAGGCGGGGTCGCCTCCGACCGTGCGGTCGCTCAGGGTGTCGGACACCCCTCCACGATACCGCCGACGGCGCGGTAAGCTCACCTCGCCCGGCACCCCCGGGCGGGCGCCCGTGGCGGAATTGGCAGACGCGCTGGATTTAGGTTCCAGTGTCTACGGACGTGGGAGTTCAAGTCTCCCCGGGCGCACCGCACAGATCGCGGTTCAGTCGAGCTCGTCGATCAGCCGGGCGAGGATGTCGTTCATCGTGAGCAGACCGATGAGGTCGTTGCCGCGGACCACGACCAGGCGGTTGAGGTGGAACCGGCTCATCATGGCCGCGGCCTGGTTCACCGACAGGTCCTCTCCCACGGTGATGGCGGGCTTGACGGCGGCGTCGTAGACGTTGAGCAGGTCCACGTCGCCCTCCTCGACGACGATGGCGCGCAGCAGCTCGTTGTAGCTGAGCAGGCCGTAAGCATCGTGGGGGTGCTGGCGGTCGACCACGAGGCTCTTGACCCTGTGGGAACGCATCATCGACAGCGCCTCGCGCAGGGTGGCGTAGGGGGAGATGGTGATCACCTCGGGCACCATGACCTGTTGGACGGTGAGCATTGGGGGTCCTCCTGGGTTGTACGGGCGGGATGGGGCGTGCGCGGGGGAGCGGGTGGGCGTGGTTCAGGTGTTCTCCCGGCGCATGTACTCCTCGAACTTCACCAGCTGCCGGGGGTCGATCCCGGTGAGGTGCTCGATGGGGACGTTGAAGGCGATGCCGTGGGAGTTGTCCCCGTCGACCAGGATCTCGTGCAGGGATTTGAGGATCGGGGTGGCCAGGTGGGTGCCCACGACCATGAGCAGGACCGACTGGGAGCCCTCGAACGTCAGGCCGAAGAAGGTCTTCTTCTGCTGCGCACCGATGCCCTTGCCCTCCAGGATCGTCACCCCGGTCGCCCCGGCACGTTGCGCGACCTCGATGGCGGTGTCCTCCAGTTCCGGGGGGGCGATCACTACGACGGCCGTGAATTTCATGTCGATTCCTTCCGCAGTCGGGGGACTCTCTCGAGGGCGATGGCATAGAGCAGGACGGAGATGATCGGGAAGATCGAGGCGAAGGCGATGAGGCCGAAGCCGTCGAGCAGCGCGCTGCGGCCGTCGATGGCGCTGGCCAGTCCGATGCCCAGGGCGGTGACCAGCGGCACGGTGACCTCGGACGTGGTGACCCCGCCGAGGTCGAAGGCCAGGGCGACGATGTACTTCGGGGCCAGGACAACCAGGACGATGACCACGGCGTAGGAGACCATGATGAAGTAGTGCAGCGGCCCGCCGGACAGGATGCGGTACACCCCCAGCGCGATTCCGACCGCCACCCCCGTGGCCACGACCAGGCGGATGGCGGTGGCGTTGATCCCGGCCGGCGAGACGTTCTCGGCCTGGTCGGCGATGGCCACCAGGGCCGGCTCGGCCATGGTGGTGGCGAACCCGATGAGCAGGGCGAACAGCAGGATCAGCGCCGGCACGCCGCGGTCGATGAGCTGCTCGGCCATCTGCGTGCCCAGCGGGAAGAGCCCCATCTTCAGGCCCACCACGAAGGCGTAGAGCCCCACCAGGACCATGACGAACCCCACGGCCACGCGCAGCGGGTGGGACAGCTTGCGGCGCAGCGCGACGTACTGGAAGAACAGGACGACGATCACCATGGGCGCCACGTCGCGGACCATCTCCGCCAGACCCACCACGTGCTCCAGCCAGAGCGGGGTGGAGCCCTGGTCCGACCCCGTGGTGGGCGTACCTCCGCCACCGCCGAAGGTGTAGACCCACATCCCGTAGAGCTGCACCCCGATCATCGGGACCATCACACACAGCGCGACCAGGCCGAAGCCGTCCGTGAGCGCGCTGCGGCCCCGGATCGAGTTGGCCAACCCGATCCCGATCGCGGCGATCAACGGCACGGTCACGACGTTGGTGGTCACCCCGCCGGAGTCGAAGGCCAGGCCCACGATCTCCGGCGGGGCCACGAACGTGGCCACCAGGACCACCACGTAACCGCCGATGAGGATCCGGTGGACCGCCCACCCCCGCAGCACGCGCAGGATCCCCAGGACCAGGACGAGACCCACGGACACGGCGATCACGACCCGCAGCACGACGCCGTCGATCCGGCCCTCGCTGATCAGTTCGGCCTGTTCCGCCACCGCGATCAGGGCCGGTTCGGCCACGACCGCGGCGAATCCGATGGCGAAGCCGAAGGTGAGCAGCAGCCCCAGGGCCCCGCGGCGGGTGAACTGGTTGGCGAGGTTCTTGCCCACCGGGAACACGCTCAGGTCCAGGCCCTGGAGGAACAGGGCGATCCCCACCCCCACGATGAGCAGACCGGCGACCAGCTGTAGCGGGTCCTCGGGCATCCGGCGGAAGACGAGCAGCTGGAAGGCCACCACCACGGCTACGATGGGCAACAGGTTCCTCAGGGCATTCCGGAACTCCTGGGCGAAGTGTCGGAGATGCTCCATGGAGGCTGGGGTCCTCTTCCGGGGTCGGGTCGACAGGCGGCCTGGCTCCCAGTCTGACGTACGACCACCGGGGCGTCCACGGAACGGTCGCGGGACCGTGGTCGGTCCACCGGGTCGGTGCGACCTCACCGCCGACTCACCGCGGACTCACCGCCGGCTCACCGACGACGGTCCTTCCGGAGCGCGGCGAGGGCCCTGTCGGCGATCTCCTCGACCGGAAGCGCGATCGGGCAGGTGATCCCGTCCTCGTCCGGGCCCAGGGACTCCAGGGTGGCCAGCTGCGATTCGAGGATCCGGTGGGATGCGAAGTGCCCGCGTCGAGCGGCGAGGCGGGCGGCGAGGAGCTCCGGGTCGGCGCCGAGTTCGACGAAGAACACCGGCCGGTCGACGTCCCGGAGGACGTCGCGGTAGGCGCGGCGCAGTGCCGAACACGCGACGACGACGCCGGGGTCCGGGCCGGTGCGGGCCCCCTCCCGTTCCCGCTCCCGCATCCTGTCCCGGACCGCGTCGAGCCACGGCCCGCGGTCGAGGTCGGTGAGCGGCTCGCCGGCGCCCAGCTTCCGGCGGTTGGCGGGGGGATGCAGGTCGTCGGCGTCGAGGAACAGGGCACCCGTCCGCTCGGCGATCGCGCGGGCGACGGTCGACTTACCGGCCCCGGACACCCCCATCACCACGATGTGCGCAACGGCCGCGGGCAACGGCTCTGCCCGATTCGGCACCGGCCCCGTCGGAGTCGCCACGGGCCTGTCAGATGGTGAAGGCCATCGACCCGAGGATCTTCCTGCCCAGGTCCTCGTCGCCACTGATCTCCACGCCGTTGCCGGGTTCGGCGGTGATTCTGCCGGTCGCCGCACGGACGAAGGTCGGGGTGTCGAACACCAGCTCGACCGTGGTCCGCGCGGAGTCGTCGACGTCCACGAGTCCCGCCCGGCCGGCGACCATCACGTCGACGGCCATCGGGAGATCGGTGTCGGACTCACCCGTGACCCGGAACCGGACGCGGGCGCCGTCCGGGGCGCCGGCCTTCTTGCCCACGGTCCGGGGGAGGGAGCGCACGATCTCGTCGAGGGCGAACCGCCCCGGGCCGCTGCCGAGGTGGTGTTGCATGCCGAGGGCGTGGCGGATGTCGTCCTCGTGGATCCAGCAGTCGAAGACGCGCACGCCCATGAAGCGACGGAACGGGACGCGACCGACGGGGGAGTCGGACTCGGCCTCGAACTGCTGCGGGGTCATCTCGGCGAGCTGTCCCGTGCGCTCGGCCACCGCCTCCCGGAAGTCCGCGAACGCGTCCTCGACCGCCAGCGGACGGGCCTCCTGCACGAACTTCTCGTTGAGCTCCCCGATGGGGTTGCGGACGTACTCGTCTGCCGAGGGCGGGAGGTCGACGTCCGGTACCGGTTCGCCCGAGAGCAGGTGCTCCGTTCCGGCGATGTGCGCCACCACGTCGCGGACGGTCCATCCGGGGAGGGCCGTGGGTGCGGCCCAGTCGTCTCTCTTCAGTCCCGCGAGGAGCTCGTCGAGGCGCTTCCATTGCTGGATCAGGTGGCGCACCTCGACGGGTGCGCTGCCGGTGGGTTCTGTGGTGGTGGCGTCGCGGCCCTCGGTCTCCATGGTCACCAGGCTACTGCCGCGGTGGGGACGGACCCGGCCACTTGACCGTCAGCGTCCCGCGGCGGACCCCGCGAGGACGACACCGGTCATGAAGTCGTGGAATCGCGACGGCTCGTCCAGATGCGGGGTGTGTCCGGATCGGGGGAAGACCACCAACTCCTTGACCGGGGCGTCCAGCACCTCGAACCACTCCCGGGCGAGGTCGGAGCGGCCCGGGGATTCGAACTCGCCGAGCACCACGAACACCGGGACGTCCAACCGGGGGACGTCCCGGCGGAAGTCGATGTCCTGCAGTTGCGGGTAGAGGACCGAGAAGGTGTCGATGATCCCGCCCATGCCGCGGATCTGTTCGGTGAGGGTGTACTCCGGGGCCAACAGGCTGGCGGGGTACGCCGACGCCGGGTCGTAGTCCTGTCCGTGCGGGAACTCCCGGTACTCGGGATTGGTGGACAGGGCGTCCGGGTAGGCCAGCATGTCCTCGTAGGGGGGTGGGCCGTTGTCCCGCAGGCGCCGGGCGAAGTCGTCCTGGCCGGCCCGCTCGGCCCAGTCCAGGGTCTCGGCGTACATCCTGCGGTCGGTCTCCTGCTGGTCGACCATCTGCCCGGTGCCGATGAACGCGTGGTACTTCTCCGGTGCGCGCTGCGCGGCGAGCACTCCCAGGGTGGAGCCCCAGGAACTGCCCACCAGATAGATGCGCTCCTGCCCGAACCGCTCCCGCAGGTGGTCGGTGACCTCGAGCGTGTCGGAGATCATCTGCTCGACAGTCAGTGTGTCCGTCGGTTCCAGCGCGGACAGGGACTTGCCGGTCCCGCGCTGATCCCACACGGCCAGAACGAAGTCCTCCTCCAGGGGCTCTCCGGAGGCCCTCATCGCCCCGATGGCCGTGCCGCCGGGCCCGCCCTCCAGGAACAGCAGCACAGGGGCGTCGCGGTCGTGGCCCCGGAGCATCACCGCCTGCTCGTGACCGCCGACCGGGAGGGTGATCAGCTCGGCCACACTGGTCGGTAGTTCGCGTCCGTCGGGTCCGCTGATCGGGGCGGTCGACGCCGGGCGGAGCAGGGCGACGGCGAGGACGACCACGGGCAGGGTCACCAGGACCGCTCCGAGTGCACGGAGTCGCCGGCTCGCCACCGACCGCCGGGGCCCGGTGACGGCGCGTCGCCTACGGCCGGCCGCGGCCCCCCACAGGGCGCCGACCGCCAGGGGGAGGCCCATCACCAGCAGGTCGAAGCCCCGCCCGACCACCAGTGCCATCGCCCCGTAGATGCTGCCGAGGTAGACCGCGTCGACAGTGGGCCCCTGCGCCGGGATCCGTGCCAGTTCGAAGGCGGTCAGGAAGGCGACCGGTGCCACGAGAGTGACCCAGCGGGTGGCGGAGAAAGCGCCTGCCGCGGCGCCGAGTCCGAGGCAGACGAGCAGCATCGTCACGGAGTGGACTGTGGTGACCGGGCCGCGGGGCAGGACCACGCCCGTCACGAGACCGGCCACGGCGATCGCTGCCGCGACCGCGGCGAGGACGAGCCACAGGGGTCGGTTCGAAGGTCGAGGAGGAGGAGTCATCGCGGGTCCCGGTCGGTCGATCGTGCGAAAATAGCAGATCAGACGTGCCCGGAAGGGCTGTTCGGAACACGAAGAGGTCACGGGTCCGGTCGCCTCGACGACCCCGGCCCCGGCGCCGCTGTGGTGTGCGGACGCCGGGGCCGGCGATCAGGTCGTGCGGCGCGAGGTCAGAGTTCGCGCGCGGGACGGGCTGTGGCCCCCTCCGGGTCGTCGGGGTGACCGACGTAGTGCACGATGCTGGCGACGAGTCCGCCCCAGATCACGAGCAGGAACAGCACCATCATGATGATCGCGGGAGCGTCCATGGCTCAGGCCTCCTTGGGCGTGTGGGTGGGAGCCGGGTTCTCGTCGGGACGGGTGAGTCCCTCCTCGTAGCTGTAGTCGCTCGGGTCGTCGTCGACGCTCGGCGGCCCGTCGAGCTGGCGGGCCCCCCGCCAGGGCAGGGCCGACAGGACGATCGACAGGACGAGGATGGTCCCGATCATGCCCCAGCCCCAGACGCCCAGGATGGCGGCGTCGTATCCCTCGTAGGGCTCGGAGACGAGGGACATGATCTCGCGGATCAGGGCGTAACCCAGGACGATCGGCGTGATGACCGCCAGGCAGACGATCCAGAACGTGCCGACCTTCCACGAGGACACCGAGTTGAGGTGGTCGCGCAGTGTGGGGGCCAGCCGCATCACGAAGATCACCACGATGAGGGCGATGAGGGTGATGCCGACGATGCCGAGGCTGTTGACGAACTTGTCCATCACATCGAGGTTCTGCAGCCCGGTCTCGGTGGGCATGAGCAGGATCGAGGCGACCGCCATCGGGATGCCCACGGCCAGCACCGAGACGGTGCGGCTGCTGCCCATCTTGTCCTGGAAGGACGAGATGACCACCTGGACGATCGAGATGAGCGAGGTGATGCCGGCCAGGATGAGGCAGATGAAGAAGACCACGCCCCAGATGGGGCCGCCGGGCATCTGCGAGATCAGAGCCGGGAAGGCGATGAACGCCAGACCCGGACCGCCGCCGACGTCCTCCCAGCCCGCGCCCGCCGACGTGGAGACGAGGAAGCCGAGCGTGGCGAACACGCCGATGCCCGCGAGGACCTCGAAGGCGGAGTTGGAGAAGCCCACGACCAGGCCGGAGCTCGTGAGGTTGGACTTGCGCTTGAGGTAGGACGAGTAGGTGAGCATGATGCCGAAGCCGACCGAGAGGGAGAAGAAGATCTGACCGTAGGCCGCGATCCACACGCTCGGCTCGGTGAGCACGCCCCAGTCCGGGGTGAAGAAGTTGTTGAGGCCGTCCATCGCGCCGTCGAGGAAGAGCGAACGTACGACGAGGGCGGCGAAGAGTGCCACCAGGAGCGGGACGAAGAGCAGCGCGGTCCGGCCGATGCCGTTCTGGACGCCCGCGAGCAGGACCCCGAGCGTGACGATCCACACGACCACCAGGACGAGCGCGATGCCCGGGACGAAGTCGATCCCGAACCCGCTGCCGGCGCGGAGGAAGTCCTCGGCGAAGAACGTGGCCGACTCCTCGTACGTCTGCCCCCAGCGTTCGTCGACGGAGAACCACGCGTAGCAGGCCGCCCAGGCGATGATCACCGCGTAGTAGACCGCGATGACGAAGGACACCAGGACCTGGATCCAGCCGATCGGCTCGGCGAAGCGGTTCATCCGTCGGAAGCTCAGGGGGGCGGAACCGCGGAAGCGGTGCCCGATGGCGTAGTCGAAGAACAGCAGCGGGAGACCCGCGGTGAGCAGTGCCACGAGGTAGGGGAGCAGGAAGGCGCCGCCACCGTTGTCGTACGCGACGAAGGGGAAACGCCAGATGTTGCCGAGGCCGACGGCGGAGCCGATGGCGGCGAAGACGAAGACGGAGCGACGGGAGAATGTCTCTCTCGGTGTCACCCCACCTTGGGTGGGCGGGCTGGTCATGGTCGGCTCCTTGTCGGGCGATCGGGCGGCGGATCCGCCGGGTGTGACGGAACGAAGATAGGTGTGGTCCCCACAACTCCCAACATCTAGTCGGCGGGTTGGGGTTTTGGTGACCATTTCGACGCATTCGTGGCACCTGATCGTGTTACTGGCGGGACTACAGTGACTTCATGAGGACAATGCAGGTGAGACGGAGAGCGGGACGCGCGCTGGCCGCGGTCGCGCTCGTGGCGTCTATGGCGGGGGTGTCCACCCTCGTCGCCACCCCGACGTCGGCAGCCCCCGTGCCCTCTCCCGCCGAGGTGGTCCGCGAGACCGGGTCGTGGTTCGCGCACGGGTACACCCTCGACCTGCGCGCGGACGGGACGGGGATGCTGGCGGCCTGGGTCGGCGCGTTCGACGGCACCAGGGTGCAGGTGCGTCTGATCCCCGCTCCGGGTCCGGCGACGGTCGCCGAGGTGACCGCCGTCGAGACGGTCGGACGAGGGGGGCTGGCGCCCGACGAGCAACCGGGGATCGGCGGACTGGTCACGATCGCCGTCGGCGACGAGGTCCGGACGGCCCACGTCGAGTGGTCGTCCGGGCCGCGCCGTCTGGCCGTCGACCTGTGCCCCACCGAGGGTCTCGACGCCGAGATGATGGCCGTTCTCCGGTGCGGCGCCTGACGGCTGTGCCGGGGTGTGGGAGGCGACGGCGACACGCCGTCGTCTGGCGGATCACCCCTGAGAACGAGATAACGATTCGGTAACATGGATACCCCGAAACCTGAGGTGCCCCTCACCTGTGTATATGAGGGAACCATCAGCTCCGTATTGTGATCGGGCTCACGCGTCGGCCCCCTCGGCTAACCCCCGAACGGACGGCCGTACCCCCTCAAGCTGAGGGCTCCCTCAACTTCCTGTGGCAGTCTGTGCCCTGCGTCGGACCAGCAACTGGTCTCGGCGTGGAGATGTCCCAGACGAAGTTGCCAAGGAGTTCCACACGTGACGATCGACGACCGCGACCTCACACCCCGCCCGCTCGAGACCGGACACGCGGCCCGCCGCCAGGCCCGCGCGCTCGCGGACGACCTGCGTGAGGGCACCGCCTACGCCCTCGCCTTCGGGGGACAGGGGATCGCGTGGCGCGACGCGTTGAGCGACCTCATCGACGGCACCGGGATCGGTCCCGAACTGCAGGACCTCGTCGACTCCTCCGTCGCCCTCACCGAGCCGGTCCACGACGAGATCGCGGTGGTCCGGCCCCACGGCTTCCGCCCCATCGAGTGGGCCAACACCACCACCGGCGAGGACGAGGACCACGGTGACCTCCCCGACGAGGCGTCGCTCTCCTCCGCCGCCGTCTCCCTGCCGGCCGTCCTGCTCACCCAGGTGGGCGCCGTCCGCGCGCTCGCCGCCGAGGGCTTCGACGTCAACGACACCGCCCCCGCCGCCGTGGTCGGACACTCCCAGGGCATCCTCGCCGTGGAATCGGTCGAGACCTTCGGGTCGATCGACGACCGCCTCCTGGCGATGGCCGAGCTCATCGGCGCCGCCGCCACCCTGATCGGACGCCGCACGGGCCTGTTCCGCCGTGGCGAGGCCAGCCCCATGGTCGGCGTGTCGGGCATCGACGGCGCGCGACTGCGCGCCCTCGTCGACGAGGTCTTCTCCGCGGTCGACCCCGCACTGCGGCCGACCGTCTCCATCCGCAACGCGCAGCGCCGTCACGTCGTGGTGGGCCGTCCGGACGATCTCGAGGACCTGCGCCGTCACTGCGCGGACCTCGAGGCCGAGTCCCGCCGCCGTCGCGAGGCCAAGCTCACCGGCGGCGAGGTCTTCGCCCCCGTCTTCGACCCCCTCGAGGTGGAGGTCGGTTTCCACCATCCCGCGATGGCCCCCGCGGTGGACATCGTGTCCGACTGGGCGGCCCGTTGTGGCCTGGACGCCGACCGCGCGGCCGCGTTGGCCCGCCAGGTCTTCGCCGAGCCCGTCGACTGGGTCGAGGAGATGGCCGAGACCCTGCACTCCGGCGCGGAGTGGATCCTCGACATGGGCCCGGGCGAGGCCCTGACCCGCCTCAACCGCTCGGTGGTCCGCGGCCAGGGCGTCGGTGTGGTCGCCGCCGCCACCCGCGGCGGGCTGCGCAACCTCTTCACGCCGGGTGCCACCCCGTCGATCGAGCGCCCGTGGACGGCGTACCAGCCCCAGCTCATCACCCTGCCCGACGGCAGCGTGCACGTGGAGACGTCGTTCACCCGCCTCACCGGCTGCTCGCCGATCCTGCTGGCCGGGATGACCCCGACCACCGTGGACCCCGAGATCGTCGCGGCCGCGGCCAACGCCGGCCACTGGGCCGAGCTCGCCGGCGGTGGTCAGGTGACCGAGCCGATCTTCGCCGAGAACACCCAGCGCCTCACCGAGCTCCTCGAGCCCGGCCGCAGCGCGCAGTTCAACTCCCTGTTCCTCGACCCGTACCTGTGGAAGCTGCAGGTCGGCGGTAAGCGACTGGTCCAGAAGGCCCGCGCCGCGGGCGTCCCGTTCGACGGCGTGATCGTCACCGCCGGCATCCCCGAGCTGGACGAGTCCGTGGCCCTCATCGAGGAGCTCACCGAGGCGGGACTGCGCCACGTGAGCTTCAAGCCGGGCACAGTTGCGCAGATCCGCCAGGTCGTGCGGATCGCCGCCGAGGTACCCCATATGCCCGTGATCGTGCAGGTCGAGGGCGGGCGCGCGGGCGGCCACCACTCCTGGGAGGACCTCGACGCCCTCCTGCTGGCCACCTACCCGATGCTGCGCGACCGGCCCAACGTGGTCCTGTGCGTCGGCGGCGGGATCGGCACCCCGGAGCGGGCCGCCGACTACCTCACCGGATCCTGGGCCAACGCCCACGGCTACCCGGCCATGCCCGTCGACGGCATCCTCGTGGGCACCGCCGCCATGGCGACGCTCGAGGCCACCACCAGCCCGCAGGTCAAGCAGCTCCTCGTGGACACCGTCGGCGTGGACCACTGGGTGGGCGCCGGCCAGGCCGAGGGCGGGATGGCCTCCGGCCGCAGCCAGCTCGGCGCGGACATCCACGAGATCGACAACACGGCCGCCCGCACGGGGCGACTGCTGGACGAGGTCGCCGGCGACGCCGAGGCCGTGGCCGCGCGGCGCGACGAGATCATCGCCGCGATCAACGGCACCGCCAAGCCGTACTTCGGTGACCTCGACACCATGACCTACGAGCAGTGGCTGCGCAGGTTCGCCGAGCTGTCGCTCGCCTCCGCACCTGCCGCCGGCACCGCCTCCGAGGCGACCGCCGACAGTGCCCGCTCGGTCTGGCTCGACCCCACCATCCGTGAGCGCTTCCACCGCATGGTGCAGCGCACCGAGGCCCGGCTGGACGCCGCGGACTCCGGTCGGATCCTCTCGGCCTTCCCCCGCGTCGAGGCGATGGAGCGCCCCACCGAGGTCGTCGACGCACTCGCCGCCCGCTACCCGGACCTGGCCACCGCGACCCTCCACCCCGCCGACGCCGCCGAGTTCCTCGACATCTGTCGCATGCCGGGTAAGCCCGTCCCGTTCGTCCCCGTCATCGACGGCGACGTCCGTCGCTGGTGGCGCTCGGACTCGCTGTGGCAGGCCCATGACGCCCGCTACAGCGCCGACGCCGTGTGCGTCATCCCCGGCACCACCGCCGTCGCCGGGATCACCCGGGTCGACGAGCCGGTCGGCGAGCTGCTCGACCGGTTCGAGTCCGCCACCGTCGACCGCGTCCGCGGTTACCTGCCCACCACGGAGGCAGTGAGCAGCCGCCGCCGCGGCACCTTGACCACCGAGCAGGGCCCGGTCGCCGACGTGCTCAACGCCCCCGACGTCTCGTGGGCGGGCCGCCTCGTGGTGAGCCCTGTCCACCGTCTCGGCGTCCTGCACGCCTGGGAGATCGACTCGAACGGCATCGGCCACCACCCGGTCTCCGGCGCGGTGCTGACCCCGGCCGCGGACGGGCGCACCGTCGACCTGACCCTGCCCATCGGTCCGACCGAGATGACCATCACGATCACCCTGGGTGACTCCGTGGCCACGGGCGCCGCACCGGTCGTCACCGACGCCGCCGCGGAAGCCGCCATGCGCACCCTTCTGAGCACCGCAGCCGGCGTGGGCCGTGGCGGAGCCGGAGGGACCGCGATCGAGGCCCTGCCCGAGGTCGCCGATGGTGTCGCCACCGCCCGGTTCACCTTCGAGCCCACCCTCGCCTCCGACCACACCGGCGTCACCGCCGGCAGCCTGCCCACCCCGCTCATCACCTCGGACGGCGTCCCGGACGCCCTCGTGGGTGCGGCGTGGCCGGCCGTGTTCGCGGTCCTCGGGCAGGCGCGTCGCCCGCGCGGCGCCGGAACCGTGGTCGAGGGCCTGCTGGACCTGGTCCATCTGGACCACGGGGTCCGCATGCACTCCGCGCTCCCCGAGCGGTCGACCGACCTCGTCGTCGTCGCCCGGTCGGGAGACGTCCGCGACACCGACCTCGGACGTGTCGTCGAGGTGTCGGTCGAGGTCGCCTCGGTCTCCGCCGACGGCTCGCAGTCCCCGCTGTGCACCCTCTCGGAGCGGTTCGCGATCCGTGGCCGCACCGGTGGTGCCGAGGTGGGCGATCCCCGCCCCGCCGGAGGTGCCCTGGTCAACCCCGAGGGCGCGTCGGTCACCCCGGCCGAGACGAGCCGCCAGCAGCGGGTGTCCACCTCGCTCATCGCGCCGCACGACATGACCGCCTTCGCGCTGGTCTCCGGCGACCACAACCCCATCCACGTCTCCGACACCGCGGCCGACCTCGCCGGCCTGGGCGGCGTGATCGTCCACGGGATGTGGCTCTCGGCCGCCGCGCAGCACGCGGTCCAGGCCTCGGACGGGAAGACCCCCGCCCTGCGGATCGCCGGCTGGACCGCCCGTATGCTCGCCCCGGTCCGACCGGGCGACCACATCAAGGTCCGTGCCGTCCAGACCGGCCGTCTCGCCGGCGGCCAGGTCCTCGAGGTCACGTGCACGGTCGACGGTGCCACCGTCATGGCCGCCACCGCCCTGACCGAGGCCCCGCGCACCGTCTACGCCTTCCCCGGCCAGGGCATCCAGGCCAAGGGGATGGGCATGGAGGGACGCACCCGCTGCCCGGCCGCCCGCGAGATCTGGGACCGCGCCGACGCGCACACCCGCGAGGCCCTCGGCTTCTCCATCCTCGCGCTGGTCCGTGAGAACCCGACCGAGGTGACCGTCCGTGGCACCGTCCACCGGCATCCCGACGGCGTGCTCTACCTCACCCAGTTCACCCAGGTCGCCATGGCGTGCCTCGCGGTGGCGCAGCGCGCCGAGCTCGAGGCCGACGGGTTGTTCATCGACGGTGCCTACTTCGCCGGCCACTCGATCGGCGAGTACGACGCTCTGGCGGCCATCTCCGGCACGCTCGAGCTCGAGCCGCTGCTGGAGATCGTCTTCCAGCGCGGAGCGACCATGCACGAGCTGGTCCCGCGCGATTCCGAGGGCCGGTCCGACTACCGGATGGCCGCGATCCGGCCGTCGCAGATGGGCATCGGCGACGACGAGGTCGTGGACTGGGTGGCCGCCGTGGCCGAGGACTCGGGTGAGTTCATCGAGATCGTCAACTACAACCTCGCGGGATCCCAGTACGCGCTGGCCGGCACCGTCGCCGGCTGCAAGGCGCTGGAGAAGGCCGTCGAGCGTGAGCTCGAGCGGTCCGGGGGCAAGAACGCCTTCATCCTGGTGCCGGGCATCGACGTGCCCTTCCACTCCACCGTCCTGCGCGGCGGCGTCCCGGACTTCCGGGCCACCCTCGACGCGCTGATCCCGCACGACATCGACATCTCGGTGCTCGTGGGCCGCTACATCCCCAACCTGGTCCCGCGCCTGTTCAGCCTCGAGCGTGACTTCGTGCAGGAGATCGCCGACCTCGTGCCGGCCGACTCCCTCGCCGACGTCCTGGCCGACTGGGACTCCTGGTCCGCCACCCCGACGCGTCTGGGACGCCTCCTCCTGGTCGAGCTGCTGGCCTGGCAGTTCGCCAGCCCGGTCCGCTGGATCGAGACCCAGGAGCTGCTCTTCACGCCCGTGGAGCGCGGCGGACTCGGCATCGAGTGCTTCGTCGAGGTCGGTGTGGCGAACGCCCCGACCGTGGCGAACCTCGCCTCCAAGACCCTCGACCTGCCCACGCACCGGGGCCCCCGCGCCCTGGTACTCAACGTCGAGCGCGACTCGGCGGCGTTGTACGGCACCCTGCCGCCCAGCGTGGAGGTCGACGACGACGACTCGGTGGACGCCACCGAGTCCACCACCCCGGCCGCCGACCAGGCGGCCCCCACAGACCCCGCACCGGCCGTCAACACCCCCGGCACGGCCGGTGCGGACCGATCCACCACCCCGGCGGCAGCCGAGGCCGCCCCCGGCGCACCCCGCCCGGACGACCTGGAATTCGGCGCCCCCGCGGCCACCCGCATGCTGGTGGCGCTGCGCACCAAGGTCCGTCCCGAGCAGATCGCGCCCGGTGACTCCATCGAGACGTTGTGTGACGGCGTCTCCTCGCGCCGCAACCAGCTGCTGCTGGACCTGGGCACGGAGCTGAGCCTGGGCGCCATCGACGGCGCGGCCGAGGCGGACTTCCCGACCCTGTCCGACCAGGTCTCGCGCCTGGCCCGCGGCTACTCGCCCTTCGGCCCCGTCCTGTCCGACGCGGTCGGCGAGGCGCTGCGTGCGGTCCTTGGCCGCACCGGTAAGCGGGCCGCGTACATCACCGAGCGCGTCACCGGCCCCTGGGAGCTCGGGACCGGCTGGGCCCAGCACGTCACCGCCGAGATCGCCCTCGGTACCCGCGACGGCGCCTCGATCCGCGGCGGCGACCTGGCGACGCTCGACGCCTCGGGCGTCAAGGACGTGGCCGGGCTGGACGAGCTCATCGACGCGGCCGTCCGCTCGGTCGGAGCGGCCAACGGCGTGGCCGTGGCCATGCCGTCCTCCGGAGCCGGCGGCGGCGGGGTCGTCGACTCCGCGGCACTGACCGAGTTCGCCGACGAGATCACCGGGACCGACGGCGTCCTGGCCCGGGCCGCGCGTGGCGTGCTCACCCGTCTGGGGCATCTCGAGCCCGAGGCCGTGGACCTGCTCGCCGAGGCCGACCCCGACACCGAGCTCGCCGACCTGGTGGCCGCCGAGCTGGGCGCCGACTGGCGCCGCGT
>NZ_JAALDZ010000167.1:0-6011 GCF_014145125.1 Dietzia sp. CQ4
TCGCGGGCGATGCGGCGCAGCAGGCTGATGATCGGCGTGATGCCCACCCCGCCGGCGATGAGCAGTGACGGGGTGGCCGGGGAGTCCATCGCGAAGTCTCCCGACGACTGCGGCACGCCGACCAGCGTGAGGTAGCGCCCCGCCTTCAGCGTGCCGTTAACGCGGGCGGAGACCCGACCCCCTGCGACCCGCTTGACGCAGATCTCCAGGGCGTCCGATCCGTCGAGCCGCGAGTCGGTGCTGTCGCGGACGAGGCTGTACTGACGGACCAACTCGACGCGGCCGGTGCCGGTGCCGGTGCCGTGGTCGTCGTCGCCGTCGTCGTCGTCATCGACTTCCACCCGCACCGACACGTACGCCCCGGCGTCCCACTCCACGTCCTCCCACCCACGCGGCCTGGCCAGGCGCACGGAGAGCGCGTCACCCCCGGCGACCGGCGTCGCGGACAGGACCCTCGCCGGGACATTGTGGAAGCGCGGCTTGTCCAGGTACGGGGACTCGGGCAGGGGTCGGTAGGTGAAGCCCGAGATCACGCGGCGCCCGAGCGCGAGGGGGTCACGCAGCAACTCGGCCGGCCGCCCGAACTCCCGCTCGCCGAACGGCACGGACAGGCCCGTGAGCGTCTTGGCGATGAGCGGCACCGTCTCCAGCAGTGGGGTCTCGTGATACGGCAGCCCGTACCGGGCGGCGATGGCGCGCACCTCCGGCGCGATCCTGCGCTGCATGGACGGCGGCAGGTCGGGGAACAGGTGGTGCTCGACGTGCGTGTCCAGGCCGCCATAGAAGATCCGCAGGTCGGGACGGTTCTCGAACGGCACCTCCTCCTCCAGGATGCGGGTCAGTGCCTCGTCCATCTGCGGGCTCGGCAGGAAGTTGCGGGTCGCCCGGATCTGCCGCTCGTAGTACTGGTCGGGGGTCTCGTCGGGGCCGGGATCGGTGAACAGTTCCAGCTCGCCCGCGTGGTGTTCGATGAGCACCAGGAACAGCACGGACATGTAGCCGGCGACTCCGCCGAAATAGTTGGCCACCAGGGTCGGGAGCGGCTTCCATCCGGAGCGGAAGGGCTCGTCCACGAATCGGCGGCGCGCGTCCCGGCGGGCGATCCTGGCCGGCGATCGCAGGGTGTAGGCGCTGAAGAACGGGTGGCGGTCGACCTTGCGCGCGATGTTGGCCAGGAAGAACGGTGCCGCGACCGGGGCCATGGCGGCGAGCGCGGAGATGAACGCCACCTGCCCGAGGTGGTGGCCGTACCAGTCCTGGCCCGCGCTGCCGCGGAAGACGCTGTAGCCGAGGTCGTGGTCCTTGCCGACGATGTTGGTGTTGGGGTGGTGGCCCGCGTGGTGCATCGTCTTCCAGTGGCCGGTGTCCACGTTGAAGTCCCAGTCGTAGCGGTCCGAGTGGTACTCGCCGTTGTCCGGCAGGTGGTCGTAGCTGCCGTGGACGATGTTGTGGCCCAGCTCGGAGAACTGCATGAGCCGGTACATCATCTCCAGCGCGGTGGCCCGGCGGATCGCACGCGGACCCCCCTCGCGCAACAGCTCGCGGCGGCGGGCGTCGATCGCCTGCCCGTAGGCGGTGACGTGGCGGATGTGGTCCAGGTCCTCCTTGCCCACCTCGGCCTTGGCCCGCGCGTAGAGCTCCCCGATCGCCTCGGCCAGCCCGGTCGGTCCTGCCGATTCGGTACCCGTGCGGTTGTCGCTGGCGAGAGTCATGGATGTGACGGTAGCCACCGACGAGGGCCGGGGATAGGGCGTCGGCGGTCGCACATTTGGCATTTTCGGTCACCCGGCGGTGTGCGTTGCTACGGTCGGGCGATGACCTCGCCGTCGGACTCCGCGTCCCCCGTGTGGGCGGTGCCTCGCGGCACCGAGGGGATCCGCATCATGGTGGACGGCGGCGTCGCACGCGGGATGACGACGGGGGAGTGCCTGGCCGGGACCGGGCTCGACCCCCTGGATCTCGACGACGAGACCGCGCAGATCTGGGCGCATCAGGAGTTCGTGGTGATCCGCAATCTCCTGGGCCGGCTCGGGGACCGACCGGGTCTGGGGGCCGGAATCGGCGCGCATTCGACCCTCGGGCGGACCGGCGTCATCGGCTTCATGATGCTCGCGGGACCCACCGTGCGGGCCGCGCTCGATCGGGCCATCCCGTACCTCGCGCTCTCGCCCACGCACCTGCGGTTCTCGCTCGACGAGGATGCCGCTGACGGGACCGACCCGGAGGAGGCCTTCCTGATCGCCGCGGACGACGAGATCCCCGCGGATGTACGCGCCTTCGTGGTGGAACGCGACCTGGCGGGGTTGGCGGCGGCCCTGCGTGGAGCCCAGATCGACGTCGGCACCGCCGGCCTCGAGACGACCCTCGGCCCGGAGAGCGCCGTGATCCTCGGTGAGGCGTGGGGACTGACCGCCGACGAGGTCCGGCCACACGCCGAGCGGAACCGTCTGGTGATCACCCGTGAGCGGCTGGACGCGCGGCTGCCGCAGGGCGACGAGAACACGGCGAAGCTGTTCGAGAGGCAGTGCCGCGACCTGCTCGACGACCGGGTGGCGCGGGTGGGCGTGGCGGGGCAGGTCCGCAGTCGGCTGCAGCACGAGCGCGGGAGTTGGCCGTCGATGGCGGAGGTGGCCGGTGAGCTGCACGTCGATGTCCGCACCCTGCGTCGCCGCCTGGCCGCGGAGGGGACCTCGTTCCGGCGGGTGCTCGACGAGGTGAGGCATCATCGGGCCCTGGATCTACTGGCGCTGCGTGTACCCGTGGCGGAGGTGGCGCGCGAGCTCGGGTACTCCGAGACCGCCACCTTCACCCGGACGTTCACCAGGTGGGAGGGCGTCCCGCCCAGTCGAGCGCGGCGTTCAGCGGAGACCAGCGTTGACTAGGGTCGTGGAGACCGGGCCATGCGGATCGGGCACCGTTCCGGGGACATCGGCCGCCTTCCGACCACGACCCCAGGAGACCTGAGTTGACCCTGTTCGAGACCCTCAAGGATCGCTGCCGCCCCGAGTGGGAGGCCTACACCCGGCACGAGTTCGTCGAGGAGCTCGGGAGCGGGACGTTGCCCCTCGAGGTGTTCCGCGACTATCTGATCCAGGACTTCCACTTCCTGGTGCAGTTCGCGCGCGCCAACGCGTTGGCCGCGTTCAAGAGCCGCACGCTGGCCGACATCACCGCCGCGCACCAGGCCACGGGGGCGATTCTGGCCGAGACCGAGCTGCATCTGCGGCTGACCGAACGCTGGGGAATCCCGCGCGCCACCCTCGAGGCCGCCGCCGAGAAGCAGGCCACCGTGGCGTACACCCGCTACGTACTCGACTGCGGCATGGTCGGCGACCTGCTCGACCTGCACGTGGCACTGGCGCCGTGCACGATCGGTTACGCCGAGATCGGCGCACACCTGCAGCCCCGGCTCACCGAGCGCGGCAGCACGGAAGAGCCCGGCACGGGAGAGCGCGGCCGGGCCGGGCACCCGTACGGCGAGTGGATCGCCGAGTACTCGGGCGCGGAGTTCACCGCCGCGTCCCGCGCCGCGATCGAACAGCTCGACGTGCTGTCCGGGGGAGGGCTGACCGACCGCCGTCTCGACGAGCTCACCGAGGTGTTCCGCACGGCCACCAGGCTGGAGGCCGACTTCTGGCAGCAGGCGCTGGACAGCACAGACGGCCGCTGACCAGCGGAGATCGCACGGTGGCTCCGCCACTCAGGACCCCACCGAGCCGAGCGATCCCATCGGCCCGGTCGGTAGCGGCAGGTCCGCCGGCATCCCGGCGGGAGTGGTCCCCTTCTCCGCCATCTGCGCCAGCAGGACCGGCAGCATCTCGGCGAACATGTCGGCACGGAACTGCAGCGGGGCGAACGGGTTCGCGAGGTTCCGCAGTTCCAGGGGGTCCGCCGCGAGGTCGTACATCTCGAACACCGGGAGCTCGACCCACTGCGGATCGAAGTACATCGTGAACTTGCGGGTGCGGTCCCGGACCGTGCGCAGGTGGTTCGGCTGGGTGACCGAGGTCTGCCCGTCGGGTTGACCGATGTTGTCGTCGTCGAAGACGTAGTGGATGACGTCCTGCACCTCTCGGGTCGGCGCCCCCGGGTTCTCGACGGCGTCGGAGATGATCGGCGACAGGTCGGTCCCGCGGAAGCCGAAACCGGCTCGCACCTCGGGCGCCACCTCGGCGATCGTCGCGAGGGTGGGCATGAGGTCCACGAGACTCGACAGGGCATCGGTCGTCACCCCGGTCGGGAACAGCCCGGGGTTGCTGATCACGAGCGGCACCAGCATCGTCTCCTCGTAGGCGTTGAACACCTTCTGGCGCATCCCGCCGTGGGACATGGCCATCTCGCCGTGGTCGGAGACCTGGATGATGATCGTGTCCCGCCGCAGGTCGTTGCTCTCCACCGCGTCGATGACGGCACCGATGTGCTGGTCCACGACCTGCTGCATGTACGCGTAGAGATTGGCGTAGTTGCGGGCCTTCTCCTCGCCCACCAGGGCGCCGAGCCCGACCTGGGAGGCGAGGTTGATCTGGGTCTGGGCGCGGGGCTTGTGGTTGAGCGCCAGCACCTCGGTGAACGTCGGCGGCAGGTCGATGCCCATCTGGAAGCAGCCCGGTGCCGCATCGAGGTAGTTGGTACCACCGTCCGGCATCGTCAGGTCCCAGGTCTGCGGATAGGCGAGGATATCGTGCGGGTTCGCGAAACTGGCGACCAGTGCGAACGGCCGATCCGGGTCGTTCGGCACCGAGTTCAGGAACCCCACGGCCTCGTCGGCGTAGCGCTGGTCGTTGTTCGCGGTTCCGCCACCGAAGTTCTCCGGCTTGATGTCCTGACCCGCCTCCGGCGGGCTCCAACCGTGGAAGCCGAAGGACTCGACGTCGGCGGGAGTCGGGTCCAGGCCGTCCGCTCCCTTGCTCATGTGCCACTTGCCCCGGTAGTGCACGTCGTACCCGGCCGAGGCGAGCAACCCGGCCATGTTGGGCGTGGTCGGCGACAGTTGCGGCTCCGCATCCGACAGGCTCCCGCCCGAGGTGAGGGTGCGGTAGACGCCGTGCTGGGCGGGGTAGACACCGGTGAACATGGTGCTGCGACTGGGCGAGCACATCGTGGAGTTGCAGGCGTTGACATTGAACGACAGGCCGGTGTCGATCAACCGCTGGCGCTGCGGCAGGTTCTGCGCGGCCCACCCCTCCGGCCAGAACATCGGCCGCCGTTCCTGATCGGTCATGATGATGACGATGTTGGGTCGCCGGCGGATCCGGCCCTCCCCGACCGCGGCGCCGGCGGCGGGCGTGGTGCCCGGGATCGCCGAGGAGCCGAACGCGGCCCCCGCGGCACCCGCGGCGAGGAGGAGGCCGCTGCCGCCGAGGAAGGTGCGGCGGGGGATCGACGCGCCGGGGGGAGCGGGAGACGTGGAATGGGACGACGACGAGGTGGGCGACTGCGACATGGTGGACCCCTGGATGACCCGGCCGAGCCAACCCGGGGACCGCGCGGGCGATCGGGGAGGGCGGTCCCGGGGGTCGACCGGGGTGGTGCCGGATGCTTCGGATCGCGGCGATCCCGCGAATGCTGGGTGCGCTTACCGCCCGCTGTGGTGAAGGTTTTCTGAGAATAGCGCCTCATTCAGCTGCGCAGTGCGGATCGGGCGGGTCTCGCCGACGCCGAGGCCGCCACGTATGCCCGGACGAGCGTGCTCGCCTGCCTGCGAATCTCTGATCGGTCGTGGTTCGGGCTCGACCCATATACGCTCGGTTCATCCTGATCCGACAAAAGTGAAAGGACGAACCAATGATCATTCTTGGCGCAATTCTCTTTATCCTCGGATTCCTCTTGGACATCCCCATCCTCTGGACGATCGGCCTCGTGCTCGTGGCGATCGGCGTGATCCTCTTCATCCTCGGCGCAGCCGGCCGGGCGGTCGGTGGTCGTAAACACTGGTTCTGACCCCGGGTCCGGGCCCGTCGACAAGAGCGTTCCGCACACATCGCCCGAGAGGCGGGTGTGCGGAACGCTCT
>NZ_JAALDZ010000168.1:0-11435 GCF_014145125.1 Dietzia sp. CQ4
GCCCGGTGTCGTCGGCTGGCCGCCTGACGCGGCGGATCCCCGCGGTGCCGCGGGCCAGCGCCGACACCAACCCTCGGCCCCGGGTCACCTCCGCACCGACCGGAGCACCGGCGCGGCCATGGCAGCCGCTCGCGCGATTGTCAGACCCGCTGCTCGTGGACATCCTCGAGCGCCGCGGCGTCAGCCGCGCTCATCCCGGTGATGGGTTCTCCGTTCCACACGATGTCGTCGCCCAGAGCGCCCAACAACTCCTTGCGCTGACCGTGGCTCAGCTTGGCACCGTGGATGAGCGTCGCGGGGCTCCACATCATGGCGAAGGAGTCGTGCCACCCCGAACCGACGTCCTTCACGTGGAGCAGGTCGTGCAGCGACGTGGGCAGGTGCTTGAGCGGCTCTGCGAACGCGTCGGCGAGGACGGCCAGGCTGATCTGACGTTCGACGCCCGGTTCGACGACGAACGCCTCGGGGTTCCGGCCGGTGAGCGCCTGTTCGAGCTGCTCCGCCTCGAGCAGGATGACGCCGTTGGTCGGGCGTGGGTTGCACTCGATGGAGTAGAGCTGACCGTCGTTGTCGACGAAGTCGAAGGAGAGCTGGCCCGTGAACCCCGGGTCGAGCGCGTCCACGATGCGCTGCGTGTAGTCGAGGGTGTCGGTGCTGTCCACGGCGAGGAAGGTGATCCCCGTGCTGTGCGCCCACTGTTCGGGCGCGCGGTAGGTGCAGTGCGAGGTGACCCGGCCGTCCACGATGGTGCTGTAGGTGCACACCATCGGGCCGTCGACGAACGGTTGCACCAGCCACGGCTGCTCCTCGGTGGGGTGGCAGTCGTCGACGGACATCTTCCCCGCCAGCGGCCCGGTGTTGGTCAACAGACCCACGCCGCCTCGCGAGAACGCCGCCCGGGCGAAGTAGCGCGGGTACTTCTCGATCGCGGCCACGAGCGAGGCGTGGTCGGTGGCGACGGTCGTCTCGGGGATCGGCACCCCTGACCGCTCCACCAGGCGTTGGAAGCTCGCCTTGTCGTGCAGTTGCGCGAGTTTCGCGAAGCTCCCGCCGAACAGCGTCACCCCCTCGGGCAGGTCCGCGACCCGGGCGGCGAGGTAGAAGACCTCCTCGAAGGTCGGGATGATGAGGTCGATGTCGTATGCGGAGACGATCCGGCTCACGTCCCGAATGAACTGGTCGGTGTCGTAGCGGGGGGAGGCCGTGACGGCGTGACCCGCGAGGTACTTGGAGTGACTGCCCGTCGCGCCCGGATAGGTGTCGCTCGCCACCACGGTGTGGCCACGGCTCCCGAGCTTGCGGATGATGTCCAGGGCGAAGGTGTTCCTGGAACTGGTGACGAGTACGCGCATCATGGTCCTCTCGGGTCTGGTGACCGTCCGCTTATCCTAATCACGGCCGCGAACGGGACGGCGCCCAATCGGTACTACTGTCGAGACGACGGAATGGGAGCACATGCACGAGGTGGCGAGATGGATCGCAGCCGTCCCGACACTCGTCGGGTTCGGTCTGGCGCTGGGCCTGAGCCCCGCACTGTATGGGGCGACCGCCGACATCCTCGCGAGGAACCGGAACGTGCGCGCGCGTCTGACATGGTTGCTCTCGGGTCTGGCGTCGGGGGCCACCGCGCTCGGGTTGCTTCTCCACGGCGTCAATCCCGCCAACCTGGTGGACCAGGTGCGCCAGCGCGGGGACGCGGTGGTGGAGAACCACGTCGTCGACCTGGTCGTGGGTGTGGTCCTGCTGGTGGCGGCGTGTGCGATGGTGGTGTGGCTGCGGGTCGTGCCCGTGCGCCCGCAGCGTCCCGAGCGCGCACCCGATCAGAACTCCCCGCCGGCAGCCCTGTTCGTGCTCGGGTTCAGTTCGGCGATCATCGGTCTGACCACCCTCCCGATCATGTATCTCACCGGCCGTCTGGTCGAGAGCGTGAGCTCGGATCCCGTACTCAGGCTGTGCGCCTATCTCGTCTTCGTGCTGGCCCTGGTCGCACCGTTCGTCCTCCTCGCGTGGGTGTGGTCCCGATTCCCCGTCGCCACACGAAAGGTCACCGATGTGTACGAACGCATGCTCGGGTGGGACACACGGTGGGTGTCATTCGGCGTGATGGTCTTCGGCGGGATCGCCCTGCTGGTGTTCGCGACGCTCGTGCACCGCTGACCCTCCGTCACCGGTTAGGTGATCCTTAGCAACTACTGTGACCAGTGCGTTTGAGACACTTGTCCACATGGACATCGTTTTCGACATCGTTCTGATCCTGCACTTCATCGGCCTGGCCGGCATCATCGGCGGGTGGCTCGCCACCATCAAGGCGCCTCACATGAACAAGGCGATCCTGCACGGCGCGATCCTCCAGGTGGTCACCGGTCTGCTGCTCGTCGGTCTGCGCGAGATGCAGGACGTGGACCTCAATCACATGAAGATCGGGATCAAGCTCGTCGTCGCGGTCGTCATCCTGGTCGTCGCGGTGGTGGGCGTCCGTAAGGAGGCCAGGGCGGCGGGCAGCACCGGGACCCTGGCGACCATCGCCGGCGTCCTCGGCGTGGTCAACGTCGCCATCGCGGTCCTGGTCTGACACGGTCCTGGTCTGACACCGGGACCACACGCCCCGCGCCGCCCCCCGACTCCGGTCGGGGGGCGGTTCGCGTTCACCCCTCCATCACGGCGGCGAGGTACGCCCGCACCAGCCGGGCACCCACCTCGGCCGGGAGGCGTTCGATCGCCGCGAGCAGCGCGGCCATCCCGCCGTCGTCCCCGTCGTCGCCGGCGAGCACGCCGGACACCATCGCGTGCACATCGCCCTCGGGGAGGGTGAGCAGGTCGCCAGGGGAGAGGGCGCCGGCCTCCAGCGCGGCCAGCACGTCGGCGAACGCGGCCGGGGGCGCCGGGTCGGGCATGCCGCGTACCGCATCAGCAGCCGCGTGGGCCACCATGAGGATCTCGTCCGTCAGGCGTTCGGTCACCGGGGTGATGGTGAGGTGGGACGACGACGGCAACGCGCCCCGCTCCTGACGGTAGGCCGGCTGCGCCTGCACGGCGATGCCCCTGCGACCGCACTCGTCCGCCCACAGGTGGGGGTGGACACGTCGGGCGTCTCCCACGGACCCGTCGGCCACCACGGCGATCAGGGGTCCCGGGTCGGAGTCGATCACACGCAGTCCCTCGATGCCGGCCAACCCCTCCACGAGGCGCCCGGTCGCCCGGGCGGTGCGCGCCACGAGCTCGAACTGACCGTCGTCGCCCAGAGCCTCGAGCACGGCCCACGCGGCGGCCGCGGGTTCGAGAGGCTTGGACCCGGACAGGGTGGGGTTGACCACCGGGTACCCCGGCCAGTCGACGGTGGAGAACCAGGACGCACGGTGCCTGGCGCGGCCCCGGCTGAGCAGCACCGAGGTGCCCTTGGGGGCGAACCCGTACTTGTGCAGATCGGCCGAGATGCTGGTGACGCGCCTGATCCGGAGGTCCCAGGTCGATCCCACCCCGCCCGGCCAGAAGGGGAGCACCAGCCCGCCCAGGCAGGCGTCCACGTGCAGCCCGATCCGTGGGTCGTGGTGCGCGTCGAGACCGGCCGCGACCTGCTCCACCGGGTCGATCACACCGGTGGGGTAGGAGGAGGCCGAGCACACCACCAGGCAGGTGTCGTGATCCACGGCGGCCAGCAGGTCCTCGGCGGCCACCCGGCCCGTCGCGGGGTCCACCTCGACGCCGACGAACCGCATCCCGAGGATGTGGGCGGCCTTGCGGAACGCCGCATGCACGGTCACCGGGGCGACGATCGTCCCGCCGCTGCCGGGGGCACGCCCCGAGACCTGCCGGGCCGCCAGACACGCCAGCACGCAACTCTCGGTGCCGCCCGACGTCACGACCCCGTGGACCTCGTCGTCGTCACCCGGACCGTCTCCGGCGTCCCCGCCCAGGATCGTGCGGACCCTTGCGACGATCCCGCCGTGGATCCGTGCGACCGACCCGAACACGGTCGGGTCCAGGCCGTTGACCCCGTGCGCCAGACCGGCCGCGCGCACGGCCAACCGGTCCACGCCCTCCACGCCCGAGTCGTAGACGTAGGAGAGCACCCTGCCGCCGGTCGTGGGCGGATCCGACGCCCGCAGCGCGGCCAGCGTCTCGAGGGCCGCCTCACCTCTCCGGGCGATCAGGGCGTCCAGGGGATCGGTGTCCGGTGGTTCGACTGTCATGCGGGCTCCGTCCAGTTCGGGTGTTCGCGTCCCAGGGCCCGGATGACCAGCAGGCTCGCGGCGGTCAGGAGGGCGGGGACCAGGGAGAAACCGAGGATGATGCCCCAGAGGGCCGGTTCGGGCTGATCGGCGACGCCGCCCGAGCGGAAGCCGGTCACCGCGAGCAGCGCCAGAACCACGACGGGCCCGAGCGCCATGGATCCCGTCTCGGACGCCGTCCACAGCCCGCTCATCGCGCCGCTGCGACGGCGGCCACCCAGCTCGCGGTCCATGTCCGTGGTGTCGGGCAGCATCGACATGGGCAGAGCCTGCATCCCGGCGTAGGCGACCCCCGCGAACGCCACGGGGACGTGCACCCACATCCCGGGCCACACACCTGCGGGGATGAGCATGAGAGCGGACACGGTGAACAGGATGGTCGCGGCCGCCAGAGCGGGGACCTTGCCCCGGGCGTGGGCCAGGCGGGCCCACAGGGGCATCACCACCAGCGCGGGGGCGATCAGCGCGAGGAACAGCCCGGTCAACGCGGCCTCGTTGCCGAGGATGTAGGTGGCGACGTACTGGCCACCCGCGAGCATCACGGCCGTGGCCACAGCCTGCAGGCAGAACAGGCCCACCAGCAGGCGGAACGGCCGGGTCACCCGCAGCGCGTCGAGCCCGTCGCGGTACTGCCGGCCCAGATCACCGACCTGTGCGTCCGCCCGCAGGACCGTGCGCCGGGCGGATCCGAGCGTCGCCCACAGCATGCCGCCGAGCATCAGGGCGGACACGGCCACGGCCATCACCACGTACCCCGTCGCCCCACCGCCGGCCGCCTCGCGCAGCGCCGGACCACCGCCCCCCACCACGAGGATCGTCGCGGCCAGCACCGCGACGCGCCACGCGAGGATGGTCACCCGCACCGCCGACTCGCCCGTCAGCTCCGCCGGCAGGGCGAGGTAGGGGACCTGGAAACACGAGAAGGCCAACGAGGCCAGCAGGAAGAAGCCCATGACCCAGACACCGGCCAGCGCGGTGCCCCACTGCGTGGGAGCCGAGAAGGTGGCCACGAAGAGCAGGGGCAGCGCGAGCGCCCCGAACAGCATGAGGCCCGTCCGGTATCCGGTGCGGTGCGAGGCGCGATCGGAGAGCGCCCCGATGAGCGGATAGGCCAACACGTCGATCACCTTGGGCACCAGCACCAGCACCGTCGCCACCGCGGCGGCGACCCCGATCGAGTCGGTGAGGTAGTAGGCCAGTACCAGCCCCGGCAGTGTGCTGAACGCGCCCGTGCCCACGCTGCCGGCGGCGTACGAGGCGAGCATCCGGCCCGAGGGACGCCCGGCGGACCGGCCGTCGTCACGCGCGGCCTCGCCGTGCGCCCGTGTGGTGGTCATGGACAGACTCTAGGGCGAGGCGAGCGGGTTCACCGTCGAAAAGGGCGTTCCGCGCACCTGGCTCGAACGAAACATGTCCGGAACGCTCTTCTCGATGAGGAGTGAGCCGGGATCCTCAGCCTCGCCAGTCGAAGGTGTCCGGATCCGGGCCGGAGCGAGTGCCGTTGTGCAGGGCCGATATCGAGGCCATCTGCTCGTCGTTCAACTCGAAGTCGAACACGTCGAGGTTCTGACGCATCCGCTCGGGGCTCGAGGACTTGGGAAAGACGATGTCCCCGCGCTGGAGCACCCAGCGAAGCACGACCTGGGAGACCGAGCGGTCGACCTGCTCCGCCAACGCGGTGAGCTGCGGGTCGCCGAAGACCGCGCCCTGCGCGAGCGGGCTCCACGCCTCCACTGCGATCCCGCGGTCCGCGCACGCCGCGCGGACCTCGTCGTTGACGAAGTAGGGGTTCGACTCGATCTGGTTGACGGAGGGAGTGCTGAGGCCCGCCTCGGACAGTCGCGCGAGGTTGGCCGGGGTGAAGTTGGAGACCCCGATCGAGTCCACCGCGAAGTCGGCGCGGATGCCCTCCATGGCCTCCCAGACGCGGGCGACGTCGTCGTGCATCGCGAGCGGCCAGTGCACCAGGAACAGGTCGATCCGGCCGCCGAGGGCCTCGAGTGAGCGTTCGGCGGAGTCGCGGGCGGCGGCGGGCTCGTGGAAGGAGTTGTTGAGCTTGGTGGTGAGCCACAGCTCGTCACGCGGGATCCCCGAGGCCGCGATCGCGCGACCCACCCCGTCCTCGTTGCCGTACATCTGGGCGGTGTCCAGGTGCCGGTACCCGGCCTCGAGTGCGTCCGAGACGACCTTCTCGGTGTCGGCGGGGGGAACCTGGTAGGTACCGAAGCCGAGCTGGGGGATCGCACGGCCGTCGCCCAGGTCGATCAGCGGGATCTGCGGTGTCGAATCGGTCATGCGCCCCACCGTACGCCCGTCCCGGGATCACTCGCGACCGGTACGCAGCGAGGCCTCCACCAGGTCGAGCATCGCGCTCACGTGAGCCGTGCCGCGCCCTGTCGCGAGGTGGGTGATGAGTCCGTCGAGCACGATGTCGAGGTAGACGCGCAGCACGTCATCGGGAACGTCCGTCCGCATCCTCCCGGAGTCCTTCTGCTCCCGCAGGCGGGCGAGGATGGCCTCGTCGAGCTCCGCCTGCCGGTCGGTCCACCGCTCCCGGAAGGCCGGATCGGTGCGGATCCGTCGCGCGATCTCCAGTCGGGTCCCGAGCCACGAGAACTCGTGGGGGTCGGCCAGGATCTCCCGCATCACCTGGACCAGACCCTGCTCGGCCACCGTGGCCGCCATCGCCGCGGCGTCGTCGTGCGCCAACGCGAGGAACAGGGCGTCCTTGTCGTCGAAGTGGTGGAAGATCGCACCGCGGCTGAGACCGGTGGTCTCCTCCAGACGTCGGACCGTGGCGCCCTCGAACCCGAACTCGGCAAAGCACTCGCGCGCCCCCGACAGGATCTCCCGACGCCGGGCGTCCATGTGGTCCTGACTGACCCTGGGCATCTCACAACCTTCCTACGGATACACCACGGCGGTACGCGGTTCCCCCTGTCTCACCAGGAGTTACCGCGCACCGCCGTCGGGGTGGAGGTGATCAGCCCTTGATCATGTTGCGCAGCACGTACTGCAGGATGCCGCCGTTGCGGTAGTACTCCGCCTCGCCGGGGGTGTCGATGCGCACCTTGGCGTCGAACTCGACCACCTGGCCGTCCTCCTTGGTGGCGGTGACCTTGACCGTCTTGGGCGTGGTGCCGTTGTTCAGTTCCTCGATCCCGGTGATGTCGAACGTCTCCGTGCCGTCCAGGCCGAGGGTCTCGTGCGACTCGCCCTCGGGGAACTGCAGCGGCATGACACCCATGCCGATGAGGTTCGAGCGGTGGATGCGCTCGAACGACTCGGTGATGACGGCCTTGACGCCGAGCAGGCTGGTGCCCTTGGCCGCCCAGTCGCGGGAGGACCCGGTGCCGTACTCCTTGCCACCGAGCACCACGAGCGGCGTGCCCTGCGCGGCGTAGTTCTGCGCGGCGTCGTAGATGAACGCCTGCGGGGCGCCCTCCTGCGTGAAGTCGCGCGTGTAGCCGCCCGTCACACCGTCCAGCAGCTGGTTCTGGAGGCGGATGTTGGCGAACGTGCCCCGGATCATGACCTCGTGGTTGCCGCGGCGCGACCCGAACGAGTTGTAGTCCTGACGGGACACACCGTTCTCGTCGAGGTACTGCGCGGCCGGGGTGCCCGGCTTGATCGTCGACGCGGGCGAGATGTGGTCGGTCGTGACCGAGTCGCCGAGCTTGGCCAGGACGCGGGCGCCCTTGACGTCCTCGACCGGGGTCAGCTCCATCTGCATCCCGTCGAAGTACGGGGGCTTGCGCACGTAGGTCGACTTGGCGTCCCACTCGAACGTCTTGCCGTCCGGGGTGCTGAGCCCACGCCAGCGGTCGTCGCCGGCGAAGACGTCGGCGTACTTGGACGTGTACTCCTTGGAGGAGATCGAGGCCTTGATGGTCTCCTCGATCTCCTCGGTGGAGGGCCAGATGTCCTTGAGGTAGACGTCGTTGCCGTCGGTGTCCTTGCCCAGTGAGTCGGCCTCGAAGTCGAAGTCCATGGTCCCGGCGATGGAGTACGCGATGACCAGCGGCGGGGACGCCAGGTAGTTCATCTTGACGTCCTGGTTGATCCGGCCCTCGAAGTTGCGGTTACCGGACAGCACCGCGGTGGCGGTCAGGTCGTGCTCCTGGATCGCGTTGGAGATCTCCTCCGGCAGCGGTCCGGAGTTGCCAATGCAGGTGGTGCAGCCGTAGCCCACGAGGTAGAAGCCGAGGGCCTCCAGGTCCGGCCAGAGTCCGGCCCGCTCGTAGTACTCGGTGACGACCTGCGAACCCGGCGCCATCGACGTCTTGACCCACGGCTTGGCCTTGAGGCCCTTCTCGTGCGCCTTGCGCGCGAGGAGCCCGGCGCCGATCATCACCGACGGGTTGGACGTGTTGGTGCAGGACGTGATCGAGGCGATGGAGACGATGCCGTGGTCCAGGACCATCTCGGTGCCGTCCACGGACACCTCGACGGGCTTGGAGGGACGTCCCTCGGAGCCGTCGGAGGCGTCGGCCCGGACCGAGCCCTCCTCGGCGTGCGAGAGGGTCGCGGTCCCGGTGTTGTCGGACGGGGCACCGCCCTCGGACTGCATCCGGCCCTTCTCGGTGTCACCGAGGGGGTTGACGCCGGCGTCCACGTAGTTGTGGATGTCCTTGCGGAACGCGCTCTTGGCGTCGGCCAGCTCGATGCGGTCCTGCGGACGCTTGGGTCCGGCGATCGACGGGACGACGTCGCCCAGGTCGAGCTCCAGGTATTCGGAGAAGACGGGCTCCTCCGCGTCGGCGTGGAGCCACATGCCCTGCTCCTTGGCGTAAGCCTCGACCAGGGCGAGCTGCTCCTCGTCGCGACCCGTCAGGCGCAGGTAGTCGATGGTCTCGCCGTCGATCGGGAACATGGCGCAGGTGGAGCCGAACTCCGGGCTCATGTTGCCGATCGTGGCGCGGTTGGCCAGGGGCACAGCCGCGACGCCGGCACCGTAGAACTCCACGAACTTGCCCACGACGCCGTGCTTGCGCAGCATCTCGGTGATCGTCAGGACGACGTCCGTGGCGGTGACGCCCGGCTTGATCGACCCGGTGAGCTTGAAGCCCACGACGCGGGGGATGAGCATGGAGATGGGCTGGCCGAGCATGGCGGCCTCGGCCTCGATACCGCCGACGCCCCATCCCAGGACGCCGAGACCGTTCTCCATGGTGGTGTGCGAGTCGGTGCCCACGCAGGTGTCGGGGTATGCCTGCCCGTTCCGGACCATCACGGAGCGCGCCAGGTACTCGATGTTGACCTGGTGCACGATGCCGGTACCCGGGGGGACGACCTTGAAGTCGTCGAAGGCGCCCTGACCCCAGCGGAGGAACTGGTAGCGCTCCTCGTTGCGCTGGTACTCGATCTCGACGTTCTTGTCGAAGGAGTCGCGACCACCGAAGGACTCGATGATCACGGAGTGGTCGATGACCATCTCGGCCGGCGCGAGGGGGTTGACCTTGTCGGGGTCGCCACCGAGGGTCTTGACGGCCTCACGCATGGTGGCGAGGTCGACGATGCAGGGGACACCGGTGAAGTCCTGCATGATCACGCGGGCGGGCGTGAACTGGATCTCGGTGTCGGGCTCGGCGGAGGGGTCCCAACCGGCCAGGGCCTCGATGTGCGCCTTGGTGACGTTCTTGCCGTCCTCCGTGCGCAGCAGGTTCTCGGTGAGGACCTTGAGGGAATAAGGGAGCTTGGCGGCTCCCTCGACCGCCGAGAGGCGGTAGATCTCATAGGCTTGGCCGCCGACCTCTAGGGTCCCCTTGGCGCCAAAGCTGTCAATGCTTGCTGTCACGTCAGCTCCACTCGTGGTGTGAATGTCGATTCGTCATCCCTCCCGGTGTCGCCGCGTGTCTCGGGCGGCAACGCCGGGGGCGGACACAGGACCCATTGTGGACCCTCGCGCCCGGTTGCGGTCACCAATTTACCAGTACGCTCGTTCTGTATAGGTTCCGGCACGCCCGAAGGTGGGGGGCGCGGAGCGGGTATCGCGCCGTCCGGCGCGCGTATTCGGTTCGACGACGACGAGATGGCACCATGTCGGCCGTGGACAACTCCGACGATTCCGTGACCACGCTCGCCTACGAGGCCGAGCCGGTGATGTCCTTGCAGGAGGGCGAGGTCCCGCAGTGGCTCGACTTCGAGGCCGTGTCCCGGGACCTGGCCGACGACGGGGTCTCCGCCCCGGAGCCGTTCGTCGAGGGACTGCGGACCGTCGTCACCGAGGCGGGGGACCGCGGGCTCGATCTCAAGGTGGTCTACACCGAGGCCCCGGCCGCCGTCTACACGGACGCCCGCGACCTCGCCGCCCTGCTGAACGAGGAGTACGAGGGGACGATCCTGGTCCGGACCCCGGTCTTCGTCGGCAGTTCCAGCGACACCATCCCCCGCCACAAGCTCGAGGCCGGTCAGGACGACGCCTGGGAGGAGTTCGACCCGGTGGCCTCCGCCTCCGTCTTCGCGCACAAGGTCACCGCCCCCGCCCCGCCCTGGGGCGCGTTCTCGGCGGTCGTGCTCGTGCTGGCGATCGTCGTGGCGGTCGCCTTCGTCGTCGCCCTCCGGCGGCGCCTGCGCTGACGATCTCCGGCAGCGTCTGCGCTGACGGACGCTCTTCTCCCCATCGCCCGACACGCCGGGTTTTCTCGCGTTATTAGAGTTACAGCAGTGTATTTTGCCGTCCAATGTTCCGGACGGGACTTCTGTGACCTACGGTGCTAGAGGAACCATCGGTTCTGCCGAGTTGGTATGAGGCTCTAGTGGCGCAGGGGAAGGCATCACCCGAACCTCACCCTCCTCGGTGACGCGTCCCGCCGTGCGGGTCGCGCGGTCAGCCGCATCCTCGTGCGGTTATCGGAAGGTGAAACGTGAAGCCTGACCATTCATCAAGCCGCGCTCCGGGAGCGCGGAGACGTCGGGGCCCGGTCCGGACGCCCGGACGCGCCCTCCTCGCGGCGGCGCTCGTCCTGGGCACCGCGTCGGGCGTGGTCCACGCACCGGTGGTCGCGGCCCAGGAGGTCCCGGCGACCTCGCCCGGAGACATCAGCGGTCTGATCCGTGCGGTCGCGGACGCGTCCGCCCGGCTCGACGCCACCCGTCAGGACATCGCGGTCAAGCGGGAGGGCGTCAACAAGACCCTCGTCGACCTGCAGATGGCCCGGATCCAGCTCGACCGGGCCATCACCGACGCAGATCGCACGGTCGCGG
>NZ_JAALDZ010000169.1:0-19381 GCF_014145125.1 Dietzia sp. CQ4
CTCGGCGATCCTGGACCCGGGCGGCCCAGCCGACGCCGGGCGTCGCCAGGAGTTCCTCCAGCGCGCCGCCGCGGACCAGCGGCACGTCGTGGGGGACATGGTCGCAGCGGTCGACGAGGCGACCCGGCGCGAGTCCGACGCCGCGCTCGCCCGGACGGACGCGGAACAGCGGTTCGCGGACGCCTCGTCCCGGCGGGACGCGGCCGAATCCGAGGTGGCGACCGTCTACGCCGACGTCACCTCGCTGGAGGCCGAGGTCGCGGAGTTGACGAGCGCGCTCGAGCAGAACCGCAGTGCGTTGGCCGAGTCGGGGGCCACTCCCGCGGGACCGCAGAACGCGGACCCGTACGCGGTCGACCAGGACGCCGTACGGGACGAGGCCTTCCGCGCACTCGCCGGGGATCCACGGGCCGGGGAACAGGCCGCGGACATCGCCTCCGCCCTCCCGGGCCACCTCGACCTGGGCGCGGTCCGCCAGTTCGCCGGGGGGTCCTCGGACGGGGCGGCGCGGGCCGTCGGTGGTGCGATCGACGCCGGCAGCGTCGGCGCCGCGATCGACGCGGGGATCAACGGGGACACCGAGGCGATCATCCAGCAGGTCGCCGACGCGATCGGACGGGCTGACTTCGGGTCGATCCAACAAGGCCCTGCCGCGCCCGCACCCGCACCCGGCCAGGGCGGCGGCAACTCGGGGACTCCGTCGAGTTCGGCCCAGGTGGAGACCGTCGTCAACCGGGCGCTGTCCCAGCTCGGCGTCCCCTACGCCTGGGGCGGTGGCGACGCCAGGGGACCGACGCGGGGCATCCGGGACGGCGGCGTCGCGGACAGCCACGGTGACTACAACAAGATCGGTTTCGACTGCTCCGGACTGATGATCTACGCGTTCGCCGGAATCGGTAAGGCACTGCCGCACTTCACCGGGTACCAGTACACCGCCGGCCCGCAGTACCCGGTGGCCACCCGTAAGCGTGGCGACATGCTCTTCTGGCCCGGCCACGTGGCGTTGTACCTCGGAGACGGCAGGATGGTGGAGGCCCCGCAGTCCGGTGACGTCGTCAAGATCTCGCCGGTCCGGATGGCCGGGATCTCACCCATGGTCGTCCGGTTGACCTGACGCAGTCGCGCCGACCCACAGCGCCGGACCCACCGTGCCGGACCCACCGTGCCCGGCCCGACCACTGGTCGGGCCGGGCACCGCCGTACACCGGTACTGTCGTCCACAGTCCGTCCTGAGGGTCCGGCCCCAGGGCCACCGACCCCCCACCTCGCGAAGGAGCCCTCCGCGGTGAGCGATCCCCACACCGACCACTCGCCCGACCCGGGCTCACGCCCCGCGGTCTCCGCGTCCTCCGCGGCCTCGGACGCCAGGCTGCTGGAGCAGGCGGTGTACGAGGTCAAGAAGGTCGTGGTGGGCCAGGACCGGCTCATCGAGATGATCCTGGTGGGTCTGCTCTCGCGCGGTCACATCCTCCTCGAGGGCGTGCCGGGTGTCGCCAAGACGCTCACCGTGGAGACGTTCGCCACCGTCGTGGGGGGCAGCTTCCGTCGCCTCCAGTTCACCCCGGACCTGGTTCCGGCGGACATCGTCGGCACCCGGATCTACCGGCAGGGCCGCGAGGAGTTCGAGGTCGAACTCGGTCCCATCCTCGCGAACTTCGTGCTGGCCGACGAGATCAACCGCGCGCCGGCCAAGGTCCAGTCGGCGCTGCTCGAGGTGATGGCGGAGGGGCACGTCTCGATCGGCGGCCAGACCTTCCCGATGCCGACACCGTTCCTGGTGATGGCCACCCAGAACCCCATCGAGAGCGAGGGCGTGTACCAGCTCCCGGAGGCCCAGCGGGACCGGTTCCTGTTCAAGCTCGTCGTGGACTACCCGAGCCCCGAGGAGGAACGGGAGATCGTCTACCGGATGGGGACACGTCCGCCGGAGCCGTCCCGCGTCCTCGGGGTCGACGCGTTGATCCGGCTGCAGGACGCTGTCCGGGAGGTCTTCGTCCACCACGCGCTGGTCGACTACGTGGTCAGGGTCACCGTCGCCACCCGCGAACCCGAGAGGCACGGCCTCGAGGACGTGGCCAGGTGGCTCGCGTACGGCGCGTCCCCCCGGGCCACCCTGGGTGCCGTCACCGCGGCCCGAGCGCTGGCCCTCGTCCGGGGTCGCGACTACGTGGTGCCCCAGGACGTCGTCGACGTGCTCCCCGCCGTGCTCCGCCACCGACTCGTCCTCACCTACGACGCGTTGGCGGACGAGATCACCGCGGACACCGTCGTGCGCCGCGTTCTCGAGGCCGTCCCGCTCCCACAGATCAGCGCGGTTCCCGCACAGCCCGGCCCGCCGTCCTCGCGGTGACCCACGCGGACGAGGGGACCCGCGACGACCCGGTCGCGGCGGCGTCCCGCGCCGCCCTGACGCAGTTGGAGCTCCTCGTCACCCGCCGTCTGGACGGGGTGCTCAACGGCGACCACCGGGGTCTGCTGCCCGGGCCCGGAACCGAACCCGGCGAGGCCCGCGCCTACGAACCCGGTGACGACGTCCGGACCATGGACTGGTCCGTGACGGCGAGGACCACCGTGCCGCACATCCGCCAGACCATCGCCGACCGGGAACTGGAGACCTGGATCGTGGTGGACCTGACGCCCAGCCTCGACGTCGAGGGTCGGTACGGCGCCAAGCGTCGCCTCGTGGAGGCGGCCGCGGCCACCGTCGGGTTCCTGTCCGCCGGGGGTGGCAGTCGTGTCGGCATGGTCCTCACCGGCGCCGGGCGGCCCCGGGTCCTCCGGGCCACGAGCGGGCGCGACCGCGTCAGGCGGCTCCTCGAGGAGGTCACCCGCGCCCCCGCCCGGGTCTCTCCCGGTGGGACCCTCGACGACGCACTCCGCGCCGCCCGGAACGCCGCCCGACGGCACGGACTGGTGGTGGTGATCTCGGACTTCCTCGCCGACGTCGACTGGGAACGGTCCCTGCGCGTCCTGGGGGCCCGGCACGAGTTCCTCGCCGTGCACACGGCCGACCCCCTCGACATCGCACTTCCCGCGGTGGGCGCCGCACTGCTCCAGGACCCGGCCACCGGCGAGGTGCTCGAACTGGACGTCGACGACGCCCTCGCCGCCGACTACCGCCGGGCCGCGGACTCCCATCGCGCGGAGGTCCACGCCGCCCTACGCCGCTGTGGCGCCCCGGTCCTCGCCCTGCGGACCGACCGGGACTGGATCAGGGACGTGATCGACTTCGTCGGCGCACGCCGCCAGGGTGGCCTGCCCACCGGGGAGAACCTCGTCAGGGACCTGCCCGACGACCATCCGACACCGGGAGGAACGCACCGATGAGCCTGTCGGAGTTCCAGCACCCGCTGTGGCTGGTCCTGGTGGTCGTGCCACTGGCCCTCGCGATCGGATACGTGATCGCGCTGCGATCCAAGAGGCGCAGGACCGTGCGCTTCGGCAACTTCGGCGTCCTGCGGACCGTCGACCGTGGCGGTCGACGCTGGTTCACCCACGTCCCCGCGGTGCTGCTCATCCTGTCGCTGCTCGCCCTGGTGGTGGCGCTGGCCGGGCCGCAGAAGGAACAGAAGGTGCCGCGGAACCGCGCGACGGTCATGCTCGTCGTCGACGTGTCACTGTCCATGGAATCCACGGACGTGTCGCCCTCCCGCCTGGAGGCCGCGCAGCAGGCCGCCACCACGTTCGCCAACAACCTCACCCCGGGCGTCAACCTGGGACTGGTCTCCTACGCCGGAACGGCCTCGATGCTCGTGGCACCCACCACCGATCGGGGACCCGTGGTCCGCGCCGTCGAGCGACTCCGGCTGGACGAGAGGACCGCGACCGGCGAGGCGATCTACACCGCCACCCAGGCCGTCACGACGTTCACCGAGAGCCTCGGTGGCACCGACCAGGCGCCGCCGGCCCGTATCGTGCTGCTCTCCGACGGCAAGGAGACCGTCCCCGCGGACCCGACCGAGGAGCGCGGGGCCTTCACCGCCGCCGAACGCGCCGAGGAGGCCGGCATCCCGATCTCGACCATCTCCTTCGGCACCCTCTACGGGACAGTGGACATCCAGGGTCGCCCGCAGCCCGTCCCCGTCGACGACGCCTCGTTGCGCACCATCGCCGAGATCTCGGGGGGTGACTTCTTCACCGCCTCCAGCCTGGAGGAGCTCGACTCCGTCTACCGCACCCTCGAGGAACAGATCGGGTTCGAGTGGAAGAAGGCCGACGCCTCGCGGCCGTGGCTCGTGATCGGGTCCCTGCTGGCGATGCTCGCCGCAGCCGGATCCCTGGTGGCACACCGCCGCATCCCGTGACGGGTCCGCGCACCCCCACCGGGTCACCCGTGACGGTTCGATAGGTTGGTGCACATGGTTCCCGACAGCACGCCCACCCCCACCCCCCGGACGGTCCTGGTGACCGGGGGCAACCGCGGCATCGGACGCGCCGTGGCCGAACGACTCGCCGCCGACGGCCACCGGGTGGCGGTGACCCATCGAGGATCCGGTGCGCCCGACGGCCTGTTCGGAGTCCGGTGTGACGTCACCGACCCCGACTCCGTCGACGCGGCGTTCACCGCGGTCGAGGCCGAGTACGGCCCGGTCGAGGTGGTGGTGTCCAACGCCGGGATCACCGACGACACCCTCCTGATGCGGATGAAGGACGAGCAGTTCACCCGGGTCGTCGAGGCGAACCTGTCCGGCGCGTTCCGGGTGGCCAGAAGGGCCTCCCGGGGGATGCTGCGCGCCAGGTTCGGCCGACTCATCTTCATCGGATCGGTGGTCGCCCAGTCGGGCACCGCGGGCCAGGTCAACTACGCCTCGTCGAAGGCCGGCCTCATCGGGATGGCCCGCTCACTGACCCGGGAACTCGGCTCACGCAACATCACGGCCAACGTCGTGGCCCCCGGGTTCATCGACACCGACATGACCGCCGGGCTGGACGACAAGACGCAGGCCCTCGCCGTGGCGGCCATCCCGCTCGGCCGGAAGGGCAGCGCCGACGACGTGGCGGGGGCCGTCAGCTTCCTCGCGGGGGACGACGCCGGCTACATCTCGGGTGCCGTCCTGCCCGTCGACGGCGGTATGGGAATGGGGCACTGACCATGAGCGAGAACACCCGCACCGGGATCCTCTCGGGCAAGACCATCCTCGTCACCGGGGTGATCACCGACGCCTCGATCGCCTTCCACATCGCCAAGCACTGTCAGCTCCACGGCGCCACCGTCATCCTCACCGCGTTCGGCCGGCCGTCGCTGGTGCGGGCGATCTCGAAGCGACTGCCCGACATGCCTGCGGTGATCGAACTGGACGTGCAGAGCGAGGAGGACCTCGCGGCGCTCGAGGGCAGGGTGAGAGAACACGCCGAGTCGCTCGACGGGGTGGTGCACTCCATCGGGTTCGCGCCGCCCAGTTGCCTCGGCGACCCGTTCCTCGACGCGCCCTGGAAGGACGTCTCCGTCGCCGTGGAGGTCTCCGCCTATTCGTACGCGTCCCTCGCCAGGGCCGTGCGCCCCCTGCTCAACCCCGGCGCGTCGATCATCGGACTGGACTTCGACCCGCGGTTCTCCATGCCCTTCTACAACTGGATGTCCGTGGCCAAGAACGCCCTGGAGGCGGTCAACCGCTACGTGGCCCGAGAACTCGGCCCGGAGGGCGTGCGGTCCAACCTCATCGCCGCCGGCCCCGTCAAGACCCTCGCGGCCAAGGCCATCGCCGGAGACGCGCTCGGTCCCGGCGGAGAACTGGACCAGATGCAGGACGAGTGGGCCAGGCGCGCCCCCCTGGGGTGGGACGTGAACGACCCCACCGCGGTGGCGACCACCGCGGTGGCGCTGCTCTCGGACCTCATGCCCGCCACCACGGGAACAGTGATCTATGCAGACGGTGGAGCCGGCACCGTCTCCTTCAGCGGACAGGAGAACCACAGATGACCGATGGTGAGCTCGAGGTGACCGGGCCCGTGGACGCCCTCCTCGTCCTGTCCTTCGGCGGGCCCGAGGGACAGGAGGACGTCATCCCCTTCCTCGAGAACGTCACCCGCGGGCGCGGGATCCCGGCGGCGCGACTCGAGGAGGTCGCCACCCACTACCGACAGCTGGGTGGCCGCAGCCCGATCAACGACCTCAACCGCGAGATCATCGCGCACGTCGAGGAGGAGCTCGCCCGCAGCGGCAGGGACCTGCCGGTGTACTTCGGGAACCGCAACTGGACCCCGATGATCGAGGAGACGGTCCGGCAGATGACCGCGGACGGCGTCCGGACGGCGGCGGTGTTCGCCACCTCCGCATGGGGCGGCTACTCCGGCTGTGCGCAGTACCAGGAGGACATCGCCCGCGCGCGCGAGCAGGTCCCCGGTGCGCCCTCGATGGTCCGCCTGCGACAGTTCTACGACCATCCCCTGTTCATCGAGCGGTTCGCGTCCGATCTCCGCGCCGCCCGGGAAGCGGCGGCGCCGGGAGCCCGCGTCGTCTTCACCGCGCACTCGGTCCCCGAGGCGGCGGACGCCGTCGCGGGTCCGCCCGCGCTCGGAGGTCGTCTCTACAGCCGTCAGGTCGCCGAGGCGTCGCGGCTGGTGGCCCGCGCGGCCGGGGTCGACGATCACGACCTGGTCTGGCAGTCCCGTTCCGGACCCCCGAGCGTGCCGTGGCTCGAGCCCGACGTGGTGGACCATGTCCGTGGACTGGCGGAGGACAGCGGCATCCGCGACGTCGTGATCGTCCCGATCGGGTTCATCTCCGACCACGTCGAGGTGATCTGGGACCTCGACACCGAGCTGGTGGACGAGGTGCGCGAACTCGGCGTGACGGTCACCCGCTCGGCGACACCCGGGCCGAGCCCGGAGTTCGCCCGGATGGTCCTTCAGCTGCTCGAGGAGGTCGAGTCCGGAGTGCAGGGCGACAGGCTCGGCGACGTGCCCGCGCTGGGCTGCAACCGAGATGGTGCCCGATGTGCGGTCGGGTGCTGCTCCCGCTAGACGACGCGGAGAACACCCGTCCCCGCCGGTCGCCTCAGGCGCCGCGGGAGGCCGCGTCCCCCGCGGCGGCGACCACCGCGCGACGAGCGGCGTCCTTCACGGCCACGAGGCGTCGCAGGATGGGTTCCCGGGCGGCCGGGTCGACGCCCACGTCCGGCTGCGCCAGCGCGACCGTGATGATCGCCTCCACCCTGTCGATCCTGTCCACCAGCTCGATCACGCGGGACGGTAGACCGGCGGGTAGCCGGGTGACGTGGGAGTCCAGGTCCAGATCGCCCGCCTGACCCACCCGTGTCGTGGTCCGCTCGATCAACTCCGCCGCCTCGACCACCGCCTGCCCCAGGGCGAACAACGCCGCAGAGGGCCCGTCGGGTTGGGGAGGCACCGGACAGTCCGCGATGCCGCGGGCACGCCAACGCAGGACGTCCGGGTGCGGGTGGACGCACGTGAGGACGACCGCCTGGCGGCTCACCGGGTCGCGGACCAGGACCCCCCACCCCGCCTCCGCCACGTCGGAGCGGAGCGAGGGCACCGCGGGGAGGCTCGACGAATCCCCGGGTGCCGCGGTGAGCAGGGCCAGCGACTCCGGGGCGGGATGCGATCCCACCGAGCGCCGGAGACCGGTCACGAGCCCGGGCAGCAGCGCGGTGGGTCCCGAGGCGGGGGAGATCCCGTCCAGCATCCGTACGGGCTCGCCGGTGACCTCGACCAGGTGTGACCCGGCCAGGCCCGAGACGTACCCGGTCAGTTCGTCGAAGGGCTGATCACCCCAGGCGGTGCGCAGGAGGAACAGCGGCAGCGGCCACGCGGGGGACAGCGCGGCGCTCCGGGTGAGGGGGCGGGACATGACGATCAATCCTACCGGCCGGTGCGCCGCCGACCCCCCGCGCACGGATCCGGCTACCGTGTCGGCCCATGGCAGACATGTACGGATCCGACATCCTGTCCGGGACGGCGCGACGTCGCCGACCGGAGATCCCCGTCGTCGTGGCCGAGAGCGACTTGGTGGTGGAGCACGCGGACTCCGGATTCTGCGGTGCCGTGGTGGGATTCAACCGCACCCCCGACGGCGACTTCGTCAAACTCGAGGACCGCCGCGGCCTGGTCCGCCTCTTCGCCATGACCCCCTCGGCCTTCCTCATCGACGGCTCACCGGTCACGCTCCGCAGGCCCGGGCCGGTCGTGGCGGCCGGCCCGAAGGTCACGGCGTCCGGGTCCCGGAAGGTCGAGGGCCTGCGGGCCAGGACCGCGCGCGCTGGCCGTATCTGGGTCGAGGGCATCCACGACGCGGCCATCGTCGAGAAGATCTGGGGCCACGACCTGCGGGTCGAGGGGATCGTCGTGGAGCCACTCCACGGGATCGACGACCTGCCCGCCCTGGTGGCGGAGTTCGGGCCGACGCCGCAGGCGCGCCTGGGCGTCCTGGTCGACCACCTGGTCACGGGCAGCAAGGAGTCACGCATCGTCGCCGGGCTCGGCGGCGACGTGCTGGTGACCGGACACCCCTATGTGGACATCTGGCAGGCGGTCAAACCCCGGGCCGTGGGGATCCACGAATGGCCGGTCGTCCCACGGGGCGAGGACTGGAAGACCGGCATCTGCGACCGGCTCGGATGGGGTGAGCCGGCCGACGGTTTCCGGCGGGTCCTGGGCGCGGTGAGCACGTACCGGGACGTCGAGCCGGCCCTGCTGGGTGCGGTCGAACGTCTGGTGGACTTCGTCACCGAGCCCGCCTGATCCCCACCGGGGTCAGCTCACCCGGGTCTGCCGACCCCGTCGTCGTCTCCACGGACGGGCAGGCGGGCGTCCAGGATCATCCCGACCAGTCCCACCGCCGCGAAGGCGCCCGTCGCCCACAGCGCGGCGGTCCCGTCGCCCTCGGTGAGGGAGTGCCCCAGCAGGATCGCCGCGACGGTCCCCGGGGTGCTGCCGATGACGGTCGCGGGCAGGAACTGACGGAACGGGATCGAGGTGAGGGCGGCCGCATAGTTGACCACCGAGAACGGCGCGGCGGGGACCAGCCTCAGGCTCCCGACGGAGAGCCATCCGCGACGCCGGAGGCGGGCGTCCACCGCCGCGACGCGGGGGTCCGCGCGCAGCGCGGCGGTGCGGCGGTGGCCCAGACGGCGGACGCCGACGAACGCGAGGGTGGCCGCTATCCCGGAGGCCACCAGTGACCACGGGATCGCCACCGCGGGAGCGAAGAGCACAGCGGCCGAATAGGTGAAGGTCGACCGGGGGACCGGCGCCACGGTGACGATCGCGTAAGCGGAGAAGAACGCGACCGGGAACCACGGGCCCAGCTCATCCGCCCAACCGCGCAGCTGCTCCAGTCCCGGGGTCGGGACGACGGTGGCCAGCACCACCAGGGCCAGGACGACCGCTACCCACCAGATCACCCGTCCGCGCACGGGTCGACTGTAGTCGCCGGGATCGCGGAGCCCACCCCTGGTGACCCCGCACACATGGTCACGTCTCGACAGCGGGAGGGGCTGCATTAGAGTCCGTGGTGACCCCCTTCACTCCACAAGAGAACGAGGTACCGGTGTCCAGTCCGACCACAGGTCCCGACCTTCACTCCTGGTACGCCTCTGTGGGAGCCGTCCTCGCGAAGGCCGCCCGCAAGGATCCCGCCGAGATGCCCGAGGACGCCTGGCGCGCCCTCGTGGCCACCACCCGCGACGGGATCGAGGTGAACCCCCTCTACACGCGCGCCGACGAGACGCCCGAGCGCCCGGCTCCGGGGTCGTTCCCGTTCGTGCGGGGAGGGGACCGGTCGGGGCTCCCGGAGAACGGCTGGCACGTCAGCGCCAGGGTCGAGGCCAAGGGCGACCCGAGCGAGGTCAACACCTCGGTCCTGGACCTTCTCGGCCAGGGCGCGTCCGCGCTGTGGTTGCGGGTGCCGGCCGCCGACGTGGCCGCCGTCCTCAAGGACGTCTACCTGGACCTCGCGCCGGTGACCTTCGACGCCGGATCGGACCTCGTCGAGGTCTCCGACGCGTTCCTGGAGCTGCTCGACCAGCGCAGGTCGGCAGGAGACGGGGTGACCGACCGGTCAGCGGTGATCGCCGACCTCGGCGCGACACCGGTCACCTCCGCATACGCCGCGGGCGCGTCGTCGGAATCGGTCGACCTCGACGCGGCGGTCGGCCTCGCCGTCCGCGTGGCCGAGCGCGAGGAGACCGTCCGGACCTTCGTCGCCGACGGCACGGTATTCCACGCAGACGGCGCCGGGGACGCGCAGGAGCTCGCCTACGCCGTGGCCGCGGGCCTGGAGTACGTCCGGGCGCTGATGTCGGCGGGGCTCGACGTCGAGGTCGCCCTGCGCCAGATCTCGTTCCGGTTGTCCGCCACGGACGACCAGTTCGTCTCGATCGCCAAGTTCCGTGCCGGGCGCCTGATGTGGGCCCGCGTCGCCGAACTCCTGGGCGCACCCGACGCGGGGAATGCGCCTCAGCACGCCGTCACCTCCTCGGCCATGATGGCGCGACGCGACCCGTGGGTGAACATGCTGCGCACCACTCTCGCCTCGTTCGGGGCCGGGGTCGGCGGTGCCACCTCCGTCACCGTCCTGCCGTTCGACGCCTCCCTGCCCGGGGGCCTGGAGAGCGCCTCACCGGCCTTCGCCGAGCGCATCGCACGCAACACCCAACTGCTGCTGCTCGAGGAGTCCCACCTGGGGCATGTGGTCGATCCCGCCGGAGGATCCTGGTACGTCGAGTCGCTCACCGACTCGCTCGCCGAGGCCGCCTGGTCCGCGTTCCAGACCGTCGAGGCCGAGGGAGGACTCGCCGCCGCCATCGCCTCGGGGAGCGTCGCCGCCGCGATCGCCCGGGTCCGCGAGGCCCGCGATGCCGACATCGCCCACCGCACAGCGCCGATCACCGGTGTCTCCGAGTTCCCGAACCTCGCCGAGCCACCGCTCGACCCGGCTCGGCGCGGCGGGGAGGACTACCGGTACGGGCGCGACTTCGAGGCCCTGCGGGACCGTTCCGACGCGCACCTCGAGGCCACCGGCGCCCGGCCGACGGTCCTGCTCGCCGGGCTCGGCCCCATGGCGGAGACCACGGGTCGGGTCACCTTCATCGCCAACCTGCTCGCGGCGGGCGGGATCGAGGCCCGCAACCCCCTGGCCACCGCGGCCGACCAGTACGCCGGGGTCCGCGAGGGGGAGGAGATCGCCGTCCTCTGCGGCGCCGACAAGCGCTATGCCACCGAGGGCCCGGAGGCCGTCCGGGCGCTGCGCGAGGCGGGTGTGACGACGGTGTACCTCGCGGGCGCCGAGAAGGGGTTCCCCGCCGACGCCGACGACCGACCGGACGGATACCTCGCGACCGGGATCAACGCCGTCGCCGCCCTGACCACCCTCCTCGACCAGCTGGGAGTGAAGTGAGATGACCACCTTCCCCGATTTCAGCATCTCTCCGCTGCGCGGGTCCACCGACGGAGCCCCCCAGCCGGGTTCCGTCGACGAGGGCCCCACGTGGGAGACCCCGGAGGGCATCGACGTCAAGCGGGTGTTCACCAAGGCGGACCGTGACGCGGTCGAGACGGGCATCGCCCCGACCGACGACGGCGAGAAGGTCACGCCCTTCCCGCTGGACACCGTCCCGGGCGCCGCGCCGTTCCTGCGCGGTCCGTACCCGTCCATGTACGTCAACCAGCCGTGGACCATCCGACAGTACGCCGGCTTCTCCACCGCGGCCGAGTCCAACGCCTTCTATCGCCGCAACCTCGCGGCGGGCCAGAAGGGGCTGTCGGTCGCGTTCGACCTGGCCACCCACCGCGGGTACGACTCCGACCACCCCCGGGTCGCCGGGGACGTCGGGATGGCGGGTGTGGCGATCGATTCGATCCTGGACATGCGCGAGTTGTTCGACGGGATCGACCTGTCCGCGGTCTCCGTCTCGATGACGATGAACGGCGCCGTCCTGCCGATCCTCGCGTTGTACGTGGTGGCGGCCGAGGAACAGGGGGTGGCTCCGGAGCAGCTCGCGGGGACCATCCAGAACGACATCCTCAAAGAGTTCATGGTCCGTAACACCTACATCTATCCGCCCACGCCCTCGATGCGGATCATCTCGGACATCTTCGCCTACACCTCCCGCAAGATGCCCCGGTTCAACTCCATCTCGATCTCCGGCTACCACATCCAGGAGGCCGGTGCGACGGCGGATCTGGAGTTGGCGTACACGCTCGCGGACGGCGTCGAGTACCTGCGCGCCGGGCTGGACGCCGGGCTGGAGATCGACAAGTTCGCCCCTCGGCTGTCCTTCTTCTGGGCGATCGGGATGAACTTCTCCATGGAGATCGCCAAGCTGCGGGCGGGCCGCCTGCTCTGGAGTGAACTGGTGGAGAAGTTCGGACCGCAGAACGAGAAGTCCAAGTCGCTGCGGACCCATTCCCAGACCTCCGGCTGGTCGCTCACCGCCCAGGACGTGTTCAACAACGTCGCCCGCACGTGTATCGAGGCCATGGCCTCGACGCAGGGGCACACGCAGTCGCTGCACACCAACGCCCTCGACGAGGCGCTGGCCCTGCCCACCGATTTCTCCGCCCGCATCGCGCGGAACACCCAGCTCCTGCTCCAGCAGGAATCGGCGACGACCCGCCCCATCGACCCCTGGGCGGGGTCGTACTACATCGAGTGGCTCACCGCTCAGCTCGCCGACAAGGCCCGACTGCACCTCATCGAGATCGAGGAGGCGGGCGGGATGGCACAGGCGATCGGCGAGGGGATCCCCAAGCTCCGCATCGAGGAGGCCGCTGCCCGCACCCAGGCGCGGATCGACTCCGGACGCCAGCCGGTGATCGGGGTCAACAAGTACGTCGTCACCGAGGACCAGGAGATCGAGGTCCTCAAGGTCGAGAACTCCCGCGTGCGCACCGAGCAGCTCGCCAAGCTGGACAGGCTCCGGGCTGAGCGCGACGAGGCCGCCTGCCAGGCGGCCCTGGACAGGCTCACCGAGGCCGCCGGCGGCGGGGCCGGGAGCGGTATGGAGAACAACCTCATGGCGCTGGCCATCGACGCCGCCCGCGCCCACGCGACCATCGGCGAGATCTCGGACGCGCTCGAGAAGGTCTACGGTCGACACAAGGCAGAGATCAAGACCCTGTCCGGCGTGTACCGGCAGGAGGTCTCCAAGGAGGGCGCCGTGGACAACGTCACCAAGGCGATGAAGATGGCCGAGGAGTTCGCCGAGTTGGAGGGTCGCAGGCCGCGCATCCTGTTGGCCAAGATGGGACAGGACGGCCACGACCGCGGGCAGAAGGTCGTGGGGACCGCCTTCGCCGACCTCGGCTTCGACGTGGACATGGGCCCGTTGTTCCAGACCCCGGAAGAGGTCGCCCAGCAGGCCGCGGACGCCGATGTCCACGTGGTCGGCGTGTCCTCCCTGGCCGCCGGTCACCTCACCCTGGTGCCGGCACTGCGCGAGGCGCTCGCCGCGGTGGGCCGTGCGGACATCATGGTCACCGTCGGTGGCGTCATCCCGCCCGGTGACTTCCAAGAGCTCTACGACGCCGGGGCGACCGCCATCTATCCCCCCGGCACCGTGATCTCGGACGCGGCGATCGAACTGCTCGGGGCACTGGCCCGGGAACTCGGTCACGAGCTGCCCTCCGCCGGCCCGGAGTCCCCGGGATCGGACGCCGCGGGCTCGGCACCGGCGCGCCCCGGCGAGGGGGCAGGGGCGGGGGCCGAGTCCTGAACCGCCTCGGCTCCGGTCCCGATCCCGCGGGCTCGGGCAACGTCTCGGGCAGCCTGTCCACCACGCTCGGTACGGGTGCGGTCCGCGGTCCGGTCCCGTCCGCGACGGGCCCGAGGCCGCGCCGGGAGATCGACGTGGCGGCCCTCCTCGAGGGGGTGCTCGAGGACGATCGTCCCGTCCTCGCCCGCGCCATCACGTTGCTCGAGTCCACGAACCCCGCACACCGCGAGAAGGCCCAGGAGTTGCTTCTCGGCGCACTCCCGCACGCCGGTGGCGCGTTGCGCATCGGGATCACCGGGGTACCGGGCGTGGGGAAGTCCACGTTCATCGAGTCCTTCGGTCTGTATCTGGTGGAGAAGGGCCACAAGGTGGCGGTCCTCGCCGTCGACCCGTCCTCCACCCGCACCGGCGGGTCGATCCTCGGCGACAAGACCCGGATGGCCACGCTCTCGACGGAACCCCGCGCCTACATCCGGCCGTCGCCGACCTCCGGCACGCTCGGAGGGGTGGCGAAGGCCACCCGCGAGACGATGGTGCTGCTCGAGGCGGCGGGATTCGACGTGATACTCGTCGAGACGGTGGGGGTGGGACAGTCCGAGGTCACCGTCGCCGGAATGGTCGACTGCTTCACGTTCCTCACCCTCGCCCGCACCGGAGACCAGCTCCAGGGCATCAAGAAGGGCGTCCTGGAGTTGGCGGACGTCGTCGCCGTCAACAAGGCCGACGGCCCCCACGTCAAGGACGCCAGACGCGCCGCGCGGGAACTCGGCGCGGCACTGCGACTCGTGCGACCGGCGGACTCGGCGTGGAAGGTGCCCGTCCTGACGATGTCGGGTCTCGAAGGTGACGGTCTGGACGACTTCTGGGATGCCGTCCGTTCGCACCAGGACACGATGGGGAAGATCGGCGAGGTCGCGGCCCGTCGAGCCCGTCAGCAGGTCGAATGGACCAGGTCGATGGTGCACGACACACTCATGGCGAGACTCGCGGCCGACCCCGAGGTGCGTCGGGTCACGGCCGATGTCGAGCGACGTGTCAGCGAGGGGACGTTGACGGCGGCCCTCGCCGCCCAGGCGATCATCGACGCCTTCGACAGCTGACGCGCCGACTCGTCGGCGAGTACGTCAGGCGTTCCACCACCTGCGGACCAGGTACTCGCGCTCGGAGGCGTTCTCCGTGAGCTGGTGGGCACGCGCCCAGGCCCGGCGGGCCTCGTCACCGCGGCCGAGTTCCTCGAGCGTCGTCGCCCGCGCCGCGTGGAACGGGTGGTGCCGCTCGAGCTCCGCCTCTCCGGCGAGGGCGTCGAGTTGCCGAAGGCCTGACTGCGGTCCGTCGCGGCGACCCACGGCCACTGCACGCGCCATCCGGACGACGGGTCCGGGTGCGAGAGCGAGGAGGAGGTCGTACAGCACCACGATCTGTGCCCAATCGGTCGACTCGACGTCTCGCGACTCCGCGTGGACCGCGGCGATCGACGCCTGCACCGAGTAGGGCCCCGGCCCGCCGGCCGCGGCCTCCATCGCCAGGGCCAGCCCCTCATCCGACGCCAGACGGTCCCACCGGTCCCTGTCCTGCTCGCGCAGCGGGACGGGGAGGCCCTCGTCGTCGACCCTGGCCGGCGCGCGTGCCTCGGTGAGCAGCAGGAGAGCGAGCAGGCCCGTCGCCTCCGGCTGCCCCGGTACGAGCCTGTGCACGATCCGGGCGAGGCGGATGGCCTCCGTCGTGAGGTCCCCGCGCAGGTGGCCGTCACCAGTGGACGCGGCGTATCCCTCGGTGAAGATCAGGTAGATCACCGCGAGCACCGCGGGCAGTCGCGCCGGCAGATCATCCGGGCCGGGGGTGCGGATCGGGATCCGCGTGACCCGGAGGCGCTTCTTCGCCCGGACCAGGCGTTGCTGCACCGTCGTCACCGGGAGGAGGAAGGCGTGGGCGATCTCCGTCGTCGTCAGACCGCCGAGGTATCGCAGGATCAGCGCCACCTGCTCGTCGGTCCTGAGCGTGGGGTGGCAGCACGCGAAGAACAGCTCGAGCCTGTCGTCGGGGATCTCGTCCGGTTCCACGACCGCACGGACCGGCGGCGCGGAGGTTCGTCGGTCCTCCTCGACCCGCAGACGCGCGAGACGCTCGGTGAGCGCCTTCTCCCGCCGGAGCCGGTCGATCGCCTTGCGGGTGGCGGTGGTCGTGAGCCACGCGAGCGGGGAGTCCGGCACCCCGGTACGGGGCCAGGCCTCGATCGCCGCTTCGAGCGCGTCCTGGGCCGCGTCCTCCGCGAGATCCAGATCCCCGAAGCGTGACGCCAGCGTGGCGAGGAGGCGCGAGTGCTCCTCGCGACGCAGTGCGGCCAGCACGTCCGACGCCGCCGGGCCCGGGGCGGTCACGGGGTCACCCCCGCGTCGCCCCGGACCCGTCGGTCCGGCATCAGAACTCCAGCATCGCGCGGACCTCGACCCGTCCGCCCCTGGCACCGGGGCACTTGGCGGCCCAGGCCAGCGCCTCGTCGATGTCCGCCACGTCGATGACGATCGTGCCGCCCACGAACTCCCTGCTCTCGGCGTACGGACCGGACGTCACGACGGCGTCCGTCCCGCCCGCGGGGATCCTGACCGTGACGCCGGTCTCGGGGTCCTCCAGACCGAAACCACCGGCGAGGACGCCGGCCTTCTCCAGCTCGGCGTCGAAGGCCATGAACTCCTCGACGCCGGGCCCTTCCTCCTCGCCGCAGCGCACGTCCTCGAGGTTGGCCATAAGCAGCAGTACGTACTTCATGTCGATCTCCTGACTGGGAGTGGTGGATGCCGGCCGCGGTGTTGTGCGCCGACACCTCCATGACGAACAGCCGCCGCAAGATCGACAGGTTCGCACAATAATTCTCCGCGCTCTTCCGGATTCCGCTCCCGGGCGCACCAGGACGGGAGTCCTCAGCCGTCGGATCCACACGCTGCAGGCTCACCCACACGCGACATCACGTCCGGGAATGACGATCAGGCGTGTGGATTCAGACGTGAGACGACCGAGGAGGCGGTAGAGGTCGACGCCCGGCCCGCCGACGCCCGGGGTCAGTACCGATCGTCCGGCACCCGGCGGCTTCGGGAGCGCATCGCGAACAGGAGACCGATCACGAAGAGCACCACACCGGCCACCATGAGGATCACCGCGAGGGTGTTCGAGTCGATACCCGGAATGTTGACCTCGACCGCGTACATGAGTATCGCGCCGATCACCACAAGAACCACTCCGCCGCCGATGTAACCCATGTCTGTTCTCCTTCGTCGTGACCGCGCGCCTATCCGCGGTCGTGCGGCTCACCCTACGAGAACTCGGCGCCGAATTCAGGCGTGCGGAGAGAGGAGCTTTCGCGCCGGTTCCTCGATGAACCGGTAACTGGCCGCGCCCACTGCGATCGACCCGGCCACGGTCACGGGCCAGATCACGCCCATCCGCCGGGTCCACAGCGAGGTGCGGGTGAGCGGGAACGCGTAGTGCAGCACGATCAGGTGCCAGAGGAAGATCCCGTACGACCAGCGGCCGATCGCCTGCAGGGGTGCCGACTCCAGGATGCGGAAGCGCGTGCCCGCCGGGGCCAGGACGACCGGCCCGAGGAAGAAGAACGCCATCGCCGCGGTGAGCCCGTTGCGCGCGGCGTACTCGCGGCCGCTCGGGTGGTGGAAGCCCTCGGAGAACCAGCGGGTCGACGTGGTGGCGAGCAGCGCCCCGGCGCCGGCCGTCCACCAACCCCACCTGGCATAGGATGCCCGGCTCAGTCGGGCGAGCAGTCCCGGGCGGGCGGTGGCCAGCTCGGCCAGCAGCATCCCGGAGGCGAACCAGGCGGAGAACGCCGGCGGCAGGATCTGGACGTTGATGCCCCTGGGCAGGAGCCGCAGGCGCTGCCAGGGGATCAGCGGGAACAGCAGGCCGGAGAGCCCGAAGGCGCCGACGGCGGGCAGCCGCCATCGGGCCCTGTCGCCCCGCAGGTTCCTCATCCCGGTCCACAGCGCCGGGAGCGCCAGGTAGTAGGCCATCTCGACCGCGAGTGACCAGGCGTGCGTGAGCCCGGAGACGAGAAACCTCCGCTGGTAGATCTGCGTCAGGGTGAGGTTGCGCAGCCAGACCACGGGGCCGTTGATCCGGTTCTGGGGGAGGAGCACCATGGCGACGGCGACGAGCACTGAGTACGCGGGCATGATTCGCACGAGCCGGGCCCGCAGGTAGGGGATCACCGCGCGGGCCGTTCCCGGCCGGTCGCGGCGGGCGTGGTCGGAGTGTGCCCGCCACAGCAGGAAGCCGGTCTTGGCGAAGAACACCGCGACCAGCATGTCCAGACGACCGTAGAGGCGGCGCACCGGCGTCCCGTAGGACATCCGGGTCACGAACGCGACGTGGGTGGTGATGATGCCGATCGCCGCGAGGCCGCGGAGACCCTCGAGCGCCGGGATGTGACCGCGAGCACCGGCGAGCCGCGGCTGCTGCACCCCGGTGGCCTCGGCTACGGCGGTGTCGGGAGCGTCGGCCAGGGTCGGAGCCGCCGCCGTCGGTGGGGCGGGCTGCGCGAGGCGTCGCGCGGCGAACCCGGCCGCGACAGCTCCACCAGCGAGGGCGACGGCGGCGACAGGCCTCATGGATTCTCCCGGGGTTACTTCAAGTGAGACGACGGTCCGTCGTCCGGCGACGGTGGTGCCGCCGCCAGGGCATCCGGACGAGATTAGCACCGGTTCCACAGGGCGACCCCGGGGTGGTCAGCCGGTCCGTGCGGATGGTGGTCTGGACGTCGGACCGGGCCGGTGGAGGTCGTCTCAGCGCAGGTTCGCGATCGAGGCGGTGACCTCCTCCACCACCGCGACCGCACCACCGGGAACGGAGAGATCGACGACGAGCTCGGCGTTCGCCGGCCGCCCACGGTGGCCACGGCGGTCCTCGACCGTCATCCCCCGGGTGTGCTCTCCCGCGCACTCGATGCGCAGATGGACGGGCTCGGTCAGGGCCGCCTCGGGGTGGAGCGCCAGCCAGGCCACCAGGGGATCATGCACCTGCGCCAGGTAGCCCTCGCCGACCGACTCGTGGAACTCGAAGTAGAAGCGCAGCGCATCCGCCAGGTGCCGGGAGAGCGTCGAGCCCCGTGCCGCCTCCACCAGACGCCCGGAGCGCTCGGGGGTCCACACCGCCCGCTCCGTCAGGTCGAGCCCGCACCATCGGGCCGGCGCGACGCTCGGGTCGTCGGCACGCGCCGCCTCCCAGGCCAGGCACACACGGTCGGCGGCCTCGGGGTCGACGTCCACGTTCCACTCGCTCACGGGAGTGGTGTTGCCGGGGTGGCCGCGGAAGGACCCACCCATCACGACGAGCCGCCGCAGCAACCGCGGGAGCGCGGGCTCGAGCTCCAGCGCGAGGGCCAGGGTGGACGAGGGACCGGTCACCACCGCGACGAGCTCGCCCGGGTGTTCGCGTGCCGCGTCCACCCAGAGGCGGGCGCCGTCACGTGGATCGGTGGACCTCGTCGTCGTCGGCAGTTGCGCGTGCCCCGCCCCGCGGGGGCCGTGCGTCTCGGGTGTCAGCACGTGGGGGACGGCGATCGGGCCGGACGCGCCGGCGGCCACGGGGAGCTCCGGGGCACCCGCGAGGTCCAGCCACGCACACGCGTTGGCAACGGTGTCCTCGAGCCCGACGTTGCCGGCCGTACACACGACCGCTGTCAGCTCGATCCGCCCGGCGAG